>CAZCCS010000094.1:0-666 GCA_964497005.1 uncultured Acidimicrobiaceae bacterium
GATCTGCACCTGGGACGAGTTGCGCGGCGTTCTGGCCCACGAGATCTCTCACGTCGGGAACCGCGACATCCTGATCGCGTCGGTGGCGGCGACGATCGCGCTGGCCATCACCCTGCTGTCCAGGGCCGCTGCGTGGGGCGGGCTGTTCTTCGGCGGCCGCGACGGTGAGGGGGAGAACATCTTCGAGCTCCTCGCCTTGCTCATCCTCGCCCCCCTCGCAGCCGCCCTACTGCAACTGGCTCTCTCCCGGAGCCGGGAGTTCGAAGCGGACCGCTCCGGTGCACGCCTCATCGGCGACGGTGAACCGCTCGCGCGTGCGCTCAGCAAGCTGGACGCCGCGTCGAAGCAGATCCCGATGCCTTACGCCCGCAGGGAAATGGCGCCGCTCTACATTGTGAGCCCGCTCGCCGGAATGAACATCTCGTTCAAGAACCTCTTCTCCGACCACCCGCCCACCCCCGAGCGGATTCGCCGGCTGCGAGAGAGGGAGTGGGCTCGCTAGCGCAGATCGCGCCAGTCGGTCGCCCCGATTAGTCGGCCCCGGATTAACCCCTGAATTAATCGCGGAAGTTCTCGAACTGCAGGGGGATCCCGAAGTCCTCCTCGCGCAGCCCGGCGATCACGTTTTGCAGATCGTCTCTCTTCTTGCCGGTGACCCGCACCTGG
>CAZCCS010000094.1:676-9809 GCA_964497005.1 uncultured Acidimicrobiaceae bacterium
CCTGGTCGCCTTGTGTCTGAGAAGAGATGCCCTTAGGGCCCTTGTCCTTTATCCAGCGGTTGATCGCCTTGGCGTTGTCGGCTGACAGGCCGGCTTTCAAGGTGATGGTCTGACGCGCCGCGCCCTTGGCCGCTTCCTCCACCTTCCCGTGGTCGAGTGCCTTGAGCGAAACCTTGCGCTTGACCAGCTTCTCCTCCAGCACCTGAACCACCGCCTTCAGGCGATCCTCGGTCGCTGAGTGAAGCCGCAACTCGAGGTCGTGAAGCTCGACGGTCGAGTCGGTCCCCTTGAAGTCGAAGCGGGTTGACAGCTCACGTTGGGCTTGGTCGACCGCGTTCCGGACTTCCTGCATGTCGACCTGGGACACGATGTCAAAGGTGGGCATGTCGCCAAGCTAGTGCGCCTCGATCCTACGGTTCGGCCGGTGGGGTCGGTTGGGAGGGGTCGTGCGCCTGAGTCGTGGCTTGGCCTAGGTTGCGGCCGGAATGGCCCTGCTGCCGTCGTTGACATCCCCGAGGTCATCGTCGACCGGATCACCCGCGATCACTGTCGCAGGTCGAGCCCTGCATCTCGAAGAGCTTGCCGGCGCTGCGGGCGCGGTTGCAGCACGGATCGAGGGAATGCCGATCGTCGCCATCGAGGCGACTCCCACCCTCGAGACTGTCGTCGCGGTTGTCGGCGCTCTTGCGGCCGGCGTGCCGGTCGTGCCCTTACCGCCCGACGCCGGACCGCTCGAGAGGGAGCACATCCTCAATGATTCGGGCGCCACGGTCCTGCCTTTCGAGGTAGACGTGGCAGAGCATGGCCACCTTCGCGAATTTGACGGTTCACCCGACCGGACGGCGATGGTTGTCTACACCAGCGGGACGACAGGAATGCCAAAAGGAGTGATGCTCAGTTCCGCCGCGATCGGAAAGTGCCTCGACTCGCTCGCGGAGGCGTGGGATTGGACGTCTGACGATGTGCTCGTCCACGGGTTGCCTCTGTTCCACGTCCACGGCTTGATCCTCGGAGTCCTCGGCCCGCTGAGAGTCGGTGGCCGGCTCATCCACACCGGCCGGCCGACGCCGCAGTCCTATGCACGGGCCCGCGGGTCGCTGTACTTCGGGGTGCCGACGGTGTGGTCCCGGGTCGTCGCCGACCCGCCGGCCGCCCGGGCTTTGCGTCACGCGAGGCTCTTGGTCTCAGGCAGCGCCGGCCTGCCCCTCCCGGTCTTCAAACTGATGGAAGACCTCGCCGGGCAGGGCCCGATCGAGCGCTACGGAATGACCGAAACGTTGATCACGGTCAGCGGCCGAGCATCGGGCGAGCGGAGGCCCGGATGGGTCGGCACGCCCCTGCGCGATGTGCGAACCCGTCTCGTCGATGAGAAAGGAGCCGCAGTGCCGAACGACGGGGAGACCGTCGGGTTGCTCGAGGTGTCGGCTTCAACGGCGATGTCGGGTTACCTCAACCTGCCGCGAGAGACGGGGGAGATCACCACGGAGGACGGTTGGATCCGCACGGGGGACGCGGCGTGCATAGACCCCGGCGGTTGGCACCGCATCGCCGGCCGGGCGTCGACCGACCTGATCAAGAGCGGCGGGTACAGGATCGGCGCCGGCGAGGTGGAAGCCGCGCTACTTGCCCACACAAGCGTGTCCGAAGCGGCGGTGGTCGGTGAGCCCGACGAGGATCTCGGTCAGGTTGTGGTCGCCTACGTCGTCTGCGACGGCGTCGACGAGTCGGATCTCATTGCGTTCGTCGCGGAGAACCTGTCGGTTCACAAACGACCGAGACGGGTCTTTATCGTCGATTCGCTCCCGAGAAACGCCATGGGAAAGGTACAAAAGGCGAAACTCACCCGGGGTTAGGGGACGATCCGCGGTGCTTCCCGGTGGCTGGAACCGAAACGGAAGCCTTCGCCGAACCGGTCGTGCATGATGTCAACCTCGGCGCAAGCCGGCGCTGTACGTTATGCAGTCACGCCAATCGGGGGGTTGACATGAGTCGCTTGTACCAGACGAGCCGCGGTCGTTGGGTGGCCGCGGCCGCGTTGCTCGCTCTTCTCGGGGCGGCCTGCGGGAGCAGCACGAAACACTCGGTCAACGCGACCGTGCCCCCCACGACGGCCGCCGCGGGTTCCGTCAATCCGGCCACTTCCGGCTCCAGTCCGGGCATCACCAGCAGCACCATCACCATCGGCCAGATCGCTACGGTCACCGGTCCGGTTCCCGGGCTGTTCCAAGGGGCGTTCAACGGGCTCGACGCTTGGGCGGCCTACGTCAACTCGACCGGCGGGATAGGCGGGCGGACCGTCAAAGTGGTTCAAAAGGACGACGCCCTCGACTGCAACACCTACACCAACGACCTCAACTCGCTGAATAGCCAAGTCTTCTCGGTGGTGGGAACGTTCACGATCGAGGACACCTGCGGCAAGGCTGCGCTTACCGCTGATCCAACCTTCCCTGACATCCAGGGATACCTGCTGGACCCGCACCTGATCTCACTGCCGAACGCGCTTACCCCGACCCCGCAGCCACCCGGGTACTTCACGACTGGTGCCATCTGGCTCAAGCAGAAGTTCCCGCAAGCCATCGCCCACAGTGCCGACCTGTACTCGACCCTTGCGAAGCTCTCCTATGAGGAGATCAGCCAGACGTACAAGTCGCAGGGATTCCAGTACGTCTACACGCGGGGCACCGGACCGCTGGAGACCAACTTCACCAGCGACATCCTCCGTATGAAGTCGTTGGGGGTCCGGGTCGTGACGCTGGAAGCCCAGCAGGTTGGTTCCATAGCGGCTTTCATCCAGCAAGCCGACCAGCAGGGATTCCACCCCGACGCGATCGTGGCAGCTCAGGCCTACGACTCAGCCCTCTTCAAGGACATCGGTTCCTCCGACGCCAGCAACCTGTACATGCCGCTCGGTTACCCCCTTTACCTCGGCCAGGATCGGGCCACCAACCCGGCGTTGGCGACCTTCCTCGACTGGTTGAACCGTGTCCACCCGGGGGCGAACGTCGACCTCTACACGGTTGAGGCCTGGGCGGCTGGGCAGCTGTTCGCCCAGGCGATGAAGTCGCTCGGATCCAATCCGACTCGGGCTGATCTGATCAACGCCGTTCAGCAGATCCATGGGTTCACGGCCGACGGCCTGCTGCCGTCATCGGACCCCGGAAGAAAGCAGGGTTCCGTGTGCGTCGTGGTCGCTGGGGTGAAGGGTCACAGTTTCGTCCGGTTGACCCCGCCCGACAAGGGATACGAATGCAACGGGAGCTACAACAACATCCCCCTCGCCCAGCTCGGAGGCTGACCTCCCGGACGCCGCGCAAGGGTTAGCTACAGCTAGTCGACCTCGGCCGCCGGGGCGACGAACTGGGAGTTGTACAGGCTGGCGTAAGGGCCTTCCCTCGCGAGCAGCTCTCCATGCGAACCCTGCTCGACGATCCGGCCGTTCTCCATCACAAGGATCACGTCCGCCCCCCGGATCGTCGACAGCCGGTGGGCGATCACGAAGCTGGTCCGCTGCGAGCGAAGGCGGCTCATGGCCTCCTGGATCTGCACCTCGGTCCGGGTGTCGACCGAACTGGTCGCTTCGTCAAGGATGAGGATCGAAGGGTCGGCCAAAAACGCTCTTGCGATGGTGATCAGCTGCTTCTGGCCGGCGCTGACGTTGTCGGCCTCCTCGTTGATGAGCGTGTCGTAGCCGTCAGGGAGGTTGTGAACGAACCGGTCGACGTAGGTGGCACGCGCGGCCTCGAGGATCTCGGAATCGGTGGCGCTCGGCCGGCCGAACGCGATGTTGTCCCTGATCGTCCCCCCGAACAGCCAGGTGTCCTGGAGGACCATCCCGATCTTGGATCGCAGCTCTGCTCGAGGCATCGACGTGATGTCGCGACCATCGATGGTGATCCGACCCGAGTCGATTTCGTAGAAACGCATGATGAGGTTGACCAGGGTCGTCTTGCCCGCTCCGGTGTGCCCCACGATGGCGACCGTCTGGCCCGGCTCGGCCACCAGGGACAGGCCCTCGATGAGAGGCGCATCGGCACTGTAGGAGAACGAGACGTTCTCGAAAGCGACCCTGCCGCGATCCCGGACAGCGGGATCGGACTCGACGTCGGGAACCTGCTCGTCCGCGTCCAGGAACTCGAAGACCCGCTCGAGGGACGCCATGCCGCTCTGAAAGACGTTCATGAGCGAGGCCAGCTGGGTGAGCGGCATCGAGAAGGTCCTCGAGTACTGGACGAACGCCTGGACGTCCCCGATGCTGATGGCCCCGGACGCCACCTGCAATCCACCGACGACCGCGACGATCACGTACTGGACGTTCCCGAGGAAGAACGTCACCGGTTGCATGACGCTCGACATGAACTGAGCGCCGAACGAGGATCGGAACAGCTCCTCGTTCTTCTCGCGGAAACGGGCCTCGACCTCCGGCTGTCGCCCGAATGCCTTCACGATCGCGTGCCCGGTGAACGCTTCCTCGACGATCCCGTTGAGAGCCCCGGTGCTCCTCCACTGCGATATGTAACGCGGCCGTGCTTTCGCCGCGATCCGGCGCATCGCAAAAACCGACACGGGGACGGTGGTCAGAGCTATACCCGCGAGAAACGGTGAGATGGTGAACATGATCAGCGCCACCCCGACCAGGAGAAGCACCGAGTTGAGCATTTGGCTCAGGGTCTGCTGAAGGCTCTGGGCGATGTTGTCGATGTCGTTGGTGACGCGGCTGAGAAGGTCGCCGCGTGACCCCCGGTCGATGTAGCTGAGTGGGAGGGCGTGAACCTTGTCCTCCACCGACCTTCTTAAGCGCAGCATCAGCCGTTGCACCACGCCGGCCAGCGTGTAAGCGGTGACGAGCGACAGCAGGGCCGACCCCACGTACAGGCCGAGCGCCTCCAGTAGCACCCGGTGCAGTTGGTCGAACCTGATGTGATGATGGACATAACCGGACGTGATCAGGTCCGTGGCGTGTCCGAGCACCTTAGGGCCGAACACGTTCATCACGACGCCGGCGACCGAGGTGACCGCGACCAGCGAAAGCTTGAACCTCTCGGCGACGAGAAGACGCAGCAGTCTCTTGACGACGATGCCAAAATCCTTCGAGCGCTCCGCCGGCACCCCGACCGCGTTCCAACGCCCGGCGGGACGGGTTTCCTCCGGCCGTACCCCTGTGATCTCTTCGGGGCGGTTCTCGTCGCGGCGGTCCTCGACGCTCGTCATGCTCGTTCGCGATCGCCGAGCTGGGACTGGACGATTTCGGCGTAGGTGGCGTTGGCGGCGCGCAGCTCGGCGTCGGTGCCCATGCCGACGATCTCGCCGTCTTCCAGTACGACTATCCGATCCGCGGACACAATGGTGGAGACCCGTTGGGCGACGATCAACACGACGCTGCCCTCGGTGTACGGCTTGAGCGCAGCCCTCAGCCGGGCGTCGGTGGCGAGGTCGAGAGCTGAGAAGGAGTCGTCAAAGAGATAGATGTCCGGCTTTCTGACGAGCGCCCGGGCTATCGCGAGTCGCTGGCGTTGTCCCCCGGACACGTTGGTTCCACCCTGGTCGATCCGGGCCTGAAGGCCGCCGGGCATGAGCTGGACGAAGTCACCAGCCTGCGCGACCTCGAGTGCCTCCCACATCTCATCGTCGGTGGCGTCGGGTTTCCCGTAAGCGATGTTGCTGGCGACGGTCCCGGAAAAAAGGTACGGGCGTTGCGGCACCAGACCCACGATCGACCAAAGCAAGGCTGTGTCGAGATCGCGAACATCCACGCCTCCGATCCTCACCGACCCCTCTGTCGCGTCGAAGAGTCGGGGGACCAGCTGCAGCAGGGTGGTCTTCCCCGCCCCTGTGCTGCCGACGATCGCAGTCGTCTGGCCGGGGAAAGTCGTGAACGATATGTCGGTGAGAACGGGGTGCTCTGCCCCTGGGTAGTGAAAGCCGACGTGGCGGAATTCAACTTCGAGTTCGCCACGCCCCGGCCTGACCGGCTCAGAGGGCGATCTGACGGTCGGCTCTGTATCGAGTACTTCCTGGATACGACCCGACGAGACCGCTGCGCGGGGGATCATCGAGATCATGAACGTCGCCATCACGACCGACATGAGGATCTGGATGAGGTAGCTCAGGTAGGCGACGAGCGAACCGATCTGGATCTGGCCTGACTGGATGCGAGATGCGCCGATCCAGAGAACCGCGACACTCGAGGCGTTGATCACCAGGTTCACGGTGGGGAACATCGACGCCATGAGGCGCCCGGCCCGGAGGGAAGTATCGGTCAGGTCGGCGTTTGCGGTCGCGAACCGAGCCCTCTCTTCGGGCTCGCGGACGAATGCTCGCACGACGCGTATGCCGGTTATCTGCTCCCGCAGCACCCGGTTGATCTGGTCGATTCGGTCCTGCATGAGCCGGAACGCGGGCACCATGCGCGAGACAACTAAGCCGAGGATGATCGACGCGATCGGGACGCTCACCGCCAGGATCACGGAGAGCCCCAAGTCCTGGCGCAAGGCGGCGATGACCCCGACGACGATGGTGATCGGCGCGGCGATCGCCATCGTGCCGGCCATGACGACGAGCATCTGCACTTGCTGGACGTCGTTGGTTATCCGTGTGATCAACGACGGAGCCCCGAACGTGCCGACCTCTCTCGCCGAGAATGCCGTCACCTGGTGGAAAAGGGAGCTGCGAATGTCGCGCCCGAAGCTCATGGCCACCTTCGCGCCCAGGTACACGGCAGCCACCGCGAACACGATCTGCACCACAGAGAAGCCGAGCATCACCAGCCCGGTCGAGCGGATGTAGGCCGTGTCGTGCCTGAGAATGCCCCGGTCGATGATCCTGGCGTTGAGGGTGGGAAGGATCAGGCTGGCGGTGGTCTGGCAGGACTGCAGGACGACCATCGCCGCGACAGTGCGCCTGTAGGGCCTGAGGCGCTCCCGCAGGAGTCGCCTCAGCACACCGGCTCCGATTCCGCCCTTCGGTTGCTCACGCCCCGACGGTTGCCGGACCTTCGCCTGCCCAGTTCGGTCACCTGTAAGAGCCTAACGGCGCTGCTGATTTGCTGAGATGGGTTATGGCGACCGAATCGCAGGCGCCGGCGGCAGGCTGTAATCTCACGTGTCCCTGGGTCGGTGCCCGAGTGGCCAAAGGGAGCAGACTGTAAATCTGCCGGCGTATGCCTACGGCGGTTCAAATCCGTCCCGGCCCACCAAGACGTAGCCGCTGCTAGGAGGCGTCCGGATCCAGTCCGGTGTTGCGCAGGACTTTGCGCAGGTCGGTCACAGTCGAGATATCTATGTCTTGGTGCAACGGACGCTCTAGGACTATGGATTCGGGTCCGATCGCGACTTGATACTTCCCGTCATGACGCTCCTTCACCGTGCCCACTGCCTCTAACAAGGAGAGCACGTCGTGCCATTCGATGTTGTGGCAGGTCGGGTGGCTGAACAGGTGGGAAAGGTTTCGAGGTGGGGCCGCTGAGGTTCGGGGGAATGGGCATTCATGAGAGAACCCGGGGCCGTGGGAAGTGTTGTCGTCCGAATTGCGCGTTCGCCTCGCGCCTGAGAACCTCATCGATTCGTGAACGCCCATAACCGTGCGAGTAGCGACGCCTCGACCATCTTGCAGTCGATCGGCGCGGTGTTCGACCACGCCGCCCATGCCGTGCCGTCCATCCGATCGGCCCTGTCGTTGTACCGGGATCTGCTCGGCGGGACCGTGGTCGTTGGGGGGATCAATCCGTGGGGTGGGCATCTGGCTGTACAGCTCGAGTATTCGCACGGAGGACGAATCGAGCTGCTCGAGCCCGTTGAGCGTGACTCAACATCGGTCGGAAGATTCCTCGAGCGCTCGCCGCGGGGAGGTCTCCACCACCTCACGTTCAAGGTGGATGATCTCGCGGCAGCTCTAGAAGTGGTTACGACCGCGGGTTTCACGCCGTTCGGGACCATGCTTGACCAGCCGAATTGGAAAGAAACCTACCTTCATCCCCGGCAGACGGGAGGGGCGCTGATCCAGTTGGCCCAGGCCCAGTTCGGGTTTCCTCGTCTGGAGCAGCCGCTCGAAGAGTTGCTCAACCGAGCCGACGCGATGCGCCGGGCGGCGGGGATCTGAGCGGCAGTCCGGTCGCTCTGGTCGTATGGAGTCCACGCCCGAGTTCCGGTCCGATCTGTATCAGGGCACGGCCGACTACTACGCCCGCTACCGGGTTCCCTATCCGGCCCTACTGATCGACGACCTAGTCACCCGGGCCGCGCTGAGCGGCACTGGCCGGCTTCTGGACCTGGCGTGCGGGCCAGGTCGGGTGACCTTCGCCCTGTCCGAGAAGTTCGCCGACGTCCTCGCCGTCGACCAAGAGGAAGAGTCGGTGAGCTACGCCAGGGCTCTCGCCGCCGAGCGGGGAGTCACTCACGTCCGTTGGCAGAGCGGCCGAGCCGAGGACATCGACGTCGCAGGGCACTTTGAGCTGGTAACTGTCGGCGACGCGTTCCACCGCCTTGACCGCCGACGCATCGCCTCCCTCGCGACCGAGTGGCTTCAGCCCGCCGGTCACATCGCGCTGTTGTGGACATCAATGCCGTGGCAGGGATCTTCCTCCTGGCAAAAGGCCACTTTGGAGTTGGTGGTGCACTGGATGCAGGTCACCGGATCCCGTGAAAATATCCCTTCGAATCTCGCGGAGGCGCTCACTCATGCACCGCACCTCACAGTGCTCGCCGACGCCGGGCTCAACGTGATCGGCAACTACGAGTTCACGGCGCCGCACAGCTGGACTCTCGAGAGCTTGGCCGGCTTCGCCTACTCCACCTCAATCCTGTCCCGGTCGGCCTTGGGGAACAAGGTAGAAGCCTTCGAGCGCGACCTGCGCGAGCGGCTGCTTTCGATACAGCCTGACGGCAACTTCGAGGAATCAGTCAGCTTCACGTATGACCTTGCCGTCAAGCCGTAGACCACTCGGAGGTGACTTCGATGCTCGGACCCCAGCGCGGTCATGATCGGGGTTTCGGGAATCCGCTGAGCCCAGGATCAAGTTGAACTCCAAGGGTGTTCAGGGTCATGGCGACCATGTGGTAGTGCCCGACCAACATCGGCAGTTCAATTAGCTGCTGCGTGTCGTAGGCAGCCGCAAGCGCGGCCCAGGTTGCGTCGGTGA
>CAZCCS010000095.1:0-9792 GCA_964497005.1 uncultured Acidimicrobiaceae bacterium
GAGTTCCTCGTCGGGAGGATTGGCGCCAAGCTCGATCACCCGCTTGTCCAAGGCCTTCCACCGTCGGGCGACCAGGGGCGGCAACGCGTCCGCCGCCAGCAGGTCGGTTTCGCGAATGGGCGGGTGGTCGATTGCCTCGATGAGTTCGTCGACGGTATTCGCGTAACGCGCGGAGCTGAGATACCGAAGCGCCCGGGCTCGAGCTTTCTGCTGCTCGGCAGACAACAGTTTCACATAGACCTGGGCGTTCGCTCGGTCATACTCCCGGAGTTTGGAAACTGATATTCGCAACCTGTCGAGCATCACGTCCGCGTCGCGCAGGTCGCCTAGGCGTTGACCCGTGGCGCGAAGGTCGTCCCGCAGCTCAGTGAGGACATTGGGCTTCAGGAGCGGCCCCAGCGTCGCCAAGTCGCTGCGCAGCCGCCTGGTTGCGACCCTCGCTTGATGTACCGGTTCCGGTTCGTCTGCCAGGTGGACCATCGGCTCGTTGCTGAGAAGTCGCCGCACCGAGTCCGCGATCGCGTACGACACGAGCGATTCGACCGTCGATGCCTTCGACAGCGATTGCGGGGGCATCGGTGGCGGGCTCCACCCGAGAGCCCGAAGGACCTTCGGTCGGCCGTCCTCCTGAGACGCGCCGGCCGCTGTCAGAGCCTGGGCGAACCGTGGAAGAAGCGGGCCACCCGAGTCGCTCTTGAGCTCGACCTCGATCTCGTGAAAGCGTCCCGTGCGACCGGTCCATGTCCGGAAGTCGACCGCGTCGTCGTCAATCTCTGCGAGCGGTTCGGCCCCGTCATCCTCAGCGTTGTCCGAGGAAATCACGAGGTGACAGGTCCGAGTGGTCGTCAACTCGCAAACCGCTTCGAGCCGGCGGCCCCTCTTCATGGCACGGACCAAGCGTTTTGCCTCCTTCGGCGGTTCGTCGGGTGGGCCGTCGAAGTTCACCTCGGTGCGAGACAGCACCTGCGAATCGCCCTTTACCGGGTCCGGCAGCTTCAGGGTCCACTTCGCGGCTTGGGCCTGCCCTGCGCGATCCCGGGTTCGGCGGAAACGCAGCGTGACCCCCCAGCGGGCAAGGTCGAGGTGGGAGGTGTCGTAGTAGGTCGCATCCAGCACCTGCTCCCGGGCAGCCCGCAGCGTGACCCCGAGCTCCTCCGCGAGGGCAGATGGCATGACGAAGCCGTCTGGAACGTCGAACTTTGCCTCCCGTTCGTTTTCCATCATCGCCGGTACACCTTCACTGCTAACGGTTTACTTCACCGGCCGCCCCCGTCGCTCCCGGGCGACGCCGGATGGCTACCTCCGGGGACCCGCGTCTTGCTCTGGTTCCGCGGAAAGGGCGTCCGCCTGCTCTCTTCCCCTGGAGAGAACTCCGGGCACCCGGTCGGCGAGGCCCGACATGCCGCCGGCCTGACGCCAGTGACGCGCCGTTTCCTGCTCGACGTTCCAGCCGTTGGCGACCACTTCGGCTTCGATCCGGCTGTAGGAATCGTGCAGGGCGAGCACCGCGGCGCGGTTGTTACCGGCGATGGTCGAGGCGACGACCCTGGCGGTCGGAAGCAATTGGTCGTGGGGAACGACCTGCGTGACCAGGCCGGTCCTCAAAGCCGTGGCCGCGTCGACGAAATCGCCCGTGAAACTCATTCGCCGAGCCATCGCGAACCCGACCCTTTGGGGCAGAAGGACGGTGAGTCCCCACGCGGGTAGCACCCCCACGCGTGCATGGGTGTCGGCAAAGACCGCTCGTTCCGACGCGATCAGAAAGTCGCAGTTCAGCGCCAACTCGAAGCCGCCGGTGATGGCGGCACCGTTGATGGCACCGATGATCGGCTTTCCGACGGGAGGCCACGGAAGCCAGGGAGGACCCGAGCCGCTGGTGTCGGGATCGGCAAGGCGCGCTCCGCTGCTCAGCTCCTTCAGGTCGAGACCTGCGCAGAATGCCGGGTCGCTGCCGGTGAGAATGATCGCCCCGACCGACTCGTCGCTCGCCAGTGACCGGAACTCGCTGCGCATCTGCGTCAGGAGGGCCTGGCTGAGAGCGTTACGAGCCTGTGGTCGGTTCAGGACGACGGTCGCGACACCATCATGCTTTGACACTAGGACCAGTTGATCGCCGGCGTTCTGCATGACACATAGTAAGGAAGCGGAGTCGGGCAGCGGGTAGCGTCGCACTCATGAAAGCGGTGGTCTGCACTGACTTCAACGGACCGGACGGGTTAGAGGTAGGCGACGTCGACGAGCCGACACCTCGCGCGGGCCAGCTCCTTATCGACGTCAAGGCTTGCGCGGTGAACGTCCCGGACCTGCTGATGACCCGGAACCAGTACCAGTTCAAGCCCGACCTTCCGTTCATCGCTGGCAGCGAGGTGGCAGGAGTCGTGCGCGGGGTTGGCGAGGGTGTGGAGGGCTTCGCGACCGGCGATCGCGTCACAGGCTCTTCGGTGCTGACCGGAGGACTGGCCGAGCAGGCGGTTCTGCGGGCCGACACCGTCCACGTGATCCCGGAGGGGGTCGGGTTCGCCGAAGCGGCAGGAATCCTCTACGCGTACGGCACCTCTTACTACGCGCTTCGTGACCGGGCGCATTTGCAGCCCGGCGAGACGCTGCTGGTGCTCGGAGCAGCAGGGGCGGTTGGGCTGTCGGCGGTTGAGATCGGGAGGGCGATGGGGGCCCGCGTCATCGCCGCCGCGTCGAGCGAAGAGAAGCTAGCGCTGTGCCGTAAGCACGGAGCGGACGAAACGATCAACTACGAGACCGACGACTTAAAAGCGAGGACGAGAGAACTCACCGAGGGTCAGGGCGCCGACGTGGTCCTCGATCCGGTTGGGGGTCGATATGCCGAACCGGCGTTGCGCTCGACGGCGTGGGAGGGCCGGTATCTGGTCATAGGTTTCGCTGCCGGAGACATCCCGAAGGTCCCGTTGAACCTCGTCCTTCTTCGCGGTTGCAGCATCGTTGGCGTGTTCTGGGGCTCTTTCGTCCAACGCGACCCTGAGGACCATCGCAGATATGTGGCCGAGTTGATGGAGTGGTGGCGACAAGGGCAGCTCAAGCCGTACGTGTCGGAGACTTACCCGCTGGATCGGGCGGCCGACGCCTTGCGCGACTTGGACGGCCGGCGTGCGATCGGGAAGCTGGTGGTGACGCCTACCTCGAGTTGAGGAAGTCGTCGATCAGGCGGGCAAGCTCCACTGGGGTATCTCCCTGAACGCTGTGACCGGCCTCCTCCACGTGCTCGACCCGCGCGGTGGGCACTCTTCTCAGCAGCTCCGCCTCGTCCGAGTCGTCGACCACCGACTGCTGGCGCATTCCACGGACGAGCATCGCGGGAACATTGACGCGAGAGATGGCTTCCCACAGCGAGCCGTAGTCCCGCAAGGGGCGGTCGCCGGTCTTTGGCTCGAGGGCGCGGTGGCGGGCGTAGCGCCACACCCATGAGCCGTCCTCCTGTTGCTCGGCGTTGTGCAGGATTCCGCGCCGGAGCGACGACACGCTCCGGGTCGGGTTGTGCTCGATGGTCCGAGCAAGAAGGCTGTCGAAGTCGGGGAAGCTCTCCGGGCCGTTCACGAAGGCAGTGATGGCCTGTGACTTGTCCGAGGTGACGCCTGGCGTGATGTCGACGAGCACCAGCGCACCGACCAGCGCGGGGTGCGAGTCGGTCAAGGCGATCGCTGTCAGCCCGCCGAGGGACATCCCCACCACCGCCTTCGCTGAGGGCGACAGGTCCTCGATCACAGTGGCGACGTCGTCGGCGTTATCTGACAAGTCGAGGTATCCACTGCGCGGGCCGTCGGAATGACCGTGTCCTGGTAGATCGACGGCTATGGCAGGGCGATCGAGCGCCAGGAGGACCGTGTCCCATGTGTGCGCGTTTTGGGCGCCGCCGTGCAGAAAGACGAGCTCGGGTTCGCTTGTTCCCCACATCAGTGAGCTGATCTTCCGACCGTCGTCCATGGCGACCTCCCGCCTCACGACCGCCGGAGGTCCCGAGTAGGGGATCCCGTACTCTGCGGCGTTCTCATGGAACATCCCGAACTCGTCATAGGGAACCCTGGTCGCCATGACTCACGACGGTACAGCGATTGTTAGCCGAGTGTTCGATTCCGATTTGTGGTGATAACCCTGTCCGTAGCGAAGCTTTGCGCCGGCCGGTACGCGCGCGTGTGTCTCACGCGATCGTGCGATAGGTGATGCCGACAAGCTTCTTCTTACGGAACTCGAGCACCCACGTGCCGCCCTTCGCTCCCGGCGGCCGGTGGCCGAGCTTCGCCCCGAAGGTGTCCGCGAGAAAGGGGAGCACGTCCACCAGTACCTCGCGATGGGTGCACAGAACCACACGTCCAGACGAGGGCTCACTTCTGGCCAGGACAAGGATTCCCTCTCTGGCCTCGGCACCCGCACCGGTTGCCAACCAGTCGGCGAGTTCAACGTCGACCCCAACCTTTTTCCCCAACGGCTGCACGGTCTGCAGGCAACGAAGCGACGGGCTGGAGATGATCCGACTCGGTCGCGGCTTGGCGAGGTTCCGCGCCAGAGCTTCTGCTTGCCTGCGGCCCCTGGCGATAAGGGGACGATCCTCATCCCTCCCCGACCAGGTCTGCTTCGGTTCGGCGTGCCCGTGGCGCACCAGGATTAGTCGCATTTTCCGGTCCGATAAATCGGGGGCGTGGTGCTCCTGTCCCGCCAAGTGGGCGCCACGGTGCGAATCCTATGACTTACGCGCCCAGCTTGGTGTTGATCTCCTGCCACAGGTCCCGATAGGACTGGGCGGCCGGGCTGCGTGGCTGGAAGTCCTCCAGGGGCGACCGCTTCACTCCCATCAGCTCCAGTGCGGTCGTCGATGGCACCGTGGTGAAGAGGACCTCGGGTCGCGAACCGACCAGCTGCTCGAGGATGTCACGGTGGAGGCGGCGACGTTTGTCCACCATGGTGAAAAAGGCGAGCGTCCGTGGCCGCGGGTGGCCTTTGGCCGGTTTCGCGGCGCGCCGCTTCAGGATGTCGGAGCCCCCATCGCCGAGGAACTGTTCAAGCTGATCGAGGGTGCGCGCCGGTAGGGGAGCCGGGATCATGGGGACGATCAGAGTCGCCGCAGCGCGGAACACGCTCTCCGAGACCAATGACAAGCTCGGCGGGCAATCGAGGATGATGAGGTCGTAATCGTGGCGAAGCGGCGCAAGGACCCGAGCCAGCTGCTGGGTTGGCCGTTTGGTGCGTGCGAGATGGAGATCCATGTGCCTGTATGAAGCGTCTGCCGGCAAGATGTCCAAGCCCTCGAAATCGGAACCGCGCACGAGCCGCTCCAGTTCGCTTCGACCTCGGATGAGCGACTTTCCACCACCCTTGATTTTTGGCTTGATCCTCAGCAAGTAGGTCGCCGCGCCTTGAGGGTCCAAGTCCCAGAGCAGTGTGCGTGACCCCTCCTTGGCGCTGAGGTAAGCCAGGTTCACCGCGGTGGTGGTCTTCCCGACCCCGCCTTTGATGCTGTAGGTCGCCAGGATCCGGGTCAACCCAGACTCCTGGTCAACGGGGTTCCGGGGCGCCGAATATCCGGCGATAGCGGGCGTTGACCTCCGGCGAGGAGAACCGTTCGAACCGGGCTGCGAACTCGTCTCTCGCGCGAGCCTGGCGCTCCTCGAGCGAGTCGGCGATCCTTCCCATCGCCATCAGCTCTGAGGCAGAACCGGCTCTCTCCGCCAACATTTCCTCCGCGAGCACCCTGATGGCGTGGGCTTGGACCTGGCTGTCCTGGAACTCACCGAGGTTGTCCTGGAGGGCCTTTAGCTCACGCACCGCCGATTTCAGGTCTGACCCTCGATAGAGCTGCGAGAACATCTCGAGCAGGTATCGAAGAGCCTTGGTTTTCTTGCGCAGGTCGTGGAGCGCGTCGGCGGGGGACTCGTCATGTATGGCTTTGCCGATGCGGACCACTCGGCGGTGTGCTCGCTCGACGTACCGGTCGATGACGTCACCGGCGGGACGGGCGCCCTCACTGGATCTGGATGCTTTGGTGGCGACGGTCTCCAACTCGACCCAAGCCTCGAGAAGCGCTTTGTAGCGGGCCGAGTCAAGTGCGTCGACAAGCGAAGCCTGCGCTTCTTCTCTCTTCCGAGTCAGCATCTGGCGCAGCCCGTCCAGACCCGCCAGATCGTGGCGCGCCTGGCTGATCTGAACGTCGAGGTCTCGTACCGGTCCGGTGACCGAGCCCAACCATCGCAGTTCGGACGACAGATTTTCCGCTCCGCCCCCGGGGAAAAGGTCGCGGACCTGGTTCAGCACGGACCGAGCGCGCCTCGAGGCGACCCGGAAGTCGTGCAGGAACTCGATGTCGACCTGGTCTCGTACGCCGGGTTCGTTTGCAACCATCTCGGCCCGAAGGCGCGACAGAACCCGACTGACTTCCGTCGCGACAGGAACCGACCTCTCGGCGGCGATCTCTTGGACTGTCTCGGATTGGGTCAGTCCTGGGCGGGAGAGTCCCGGCGGGGGCCCGAAGAACTGCAAGACGCTGCCTTCGTGGGGGCGCAGAGCTCTCTCGGCGAACAGCTTCGAGATCGCGCGTGCGCACCGTTCGTAACCCCTGACAGGAGTCACCGACACCATCCGAACGCGCTGGACCGATCCGGTCCCATCTCCGGCCCTCAAATGTCGTTCGAGTGAAACGCGTGCCGTTGTCTTTGCCTCGTCGTCCAGCACCGCAAATCGCCGGATGCTGCAGTCGAGGTTGAGCTGGCAAAGCAGCCGGCGCTCCTCGATCGCCGCCCCGACTCCTTGCCAGGGTTCGCCCCCGGGTATGTCGTCCGCCCATTGGGGTGGCCCGCTCACCGCGATCCGCGAGAGGGTCGCACCGTCTGCCGACGAGCACAGCACCAACGCCGTCGGATCCATCTCCTCTGACTCGTAATGCAACGTCCACCCGCCCCGCAGCACCCGCCAGTCGGCTGTGTCCAGGAACGCGCGGCGGCTTCTCGAGGCGTCGAGCGGCTTGACCGTCCACACCTGGCGCAGTTCCTCGATCACGGCCCGGTCGGAGGTCTTGGAAGGCAAGCGGAATCGCAGAGGAGGTTGGTTCATTGGAGGTTCTGGCGCACCGGCACCGAAGCGCGCGTGCCGAGCGGACCCGGTAAAGCTACTCGGCTACCGCCTTCGCGTCCTCGGAGTGACAATTCCCCGGGGCGCTTCATGCCGGCGCACGGCTGCCGGCGCCCAGGGCCCCGGAATGTTCACGAGCGGTAGCGGGTTAAGTGTGTAATCCTGTAATCAGGGAGGAGGCTTTCGTATGACTTTTGACGTTTCTGATACTCCGGCTCCATCGGCTGAGGCCGCGGCCCTGGACGCATACTCCCAGGTAGTGACGTCGGTCGCCGCCGATCTGACGCCCCGCGTGGCCGCACTCGAGGTGCCCCGCCGGCGCGCCGACGGCCAGTTCGCCGCAGGAGCGGGTTCCGCGGTGGTGTTCACCGGCGACGGGTTCCTGCTTACCAATGCCCACGTGGTCGGAGGGGCCGACGCCGGGAAGGCGGCCTTCTCGGACGGGACCGTGGTGCCGTTCCACGTTGTGGGTACCGACGCGCTGTCCGACTTGGCGGTTGTCCGGGCCGACGGCGAAGTTCCCTCCCCCGCACGGCTCGGTGAGGCATCCCAACTGAAGGTGGGCCAGCTGGTCGTCGCGGTCGGCAACCCTCTCGGCCTCGCCGGAAGCGTGACCGCGGGCGTGGTGAGCGCTTTGGGCAGGTCGTTGCCGACCAGGGCCGGCGCCAACGTTCGCGTCATCGACGACGTCATCCAGACCGACGCGGCGCTCAACCCGGGTAATTCCGGGGGAGCTCTTGCGATCGCCTCGGGCGAAGTCGTCGGGATCAACACCGCCGTGGCCGGACTGGGCCTGGGTCTCGCGATACCCATCAACTCGACGACCCGCCAGATCGTCGCGACCCTGATGTCGGAGGGAAGGGTTCGGCGGGCCTACCTGGGTTTGGCGGGAACGCCGGCCCCGCTGCCGCCGGCGCTCGCCAGGCAACGCGGACAGAAGACGGGGTTGCGCATAGCCCAGGTCGTCCCTGGAGGCCCCGCCGCCCGGGCTGGGCTGCGCGCCGGGGACCTCCTACTAAGCGCCGCCGATGCTGACGTCACCAGCGCGCAGGGGCTTCAGAAGCTGATGCTCGCCGACGCCATCGGGCGGCCGCTGGCCCTCACGGCCCTGCGCCAAGAAGCCCTCGTCGACGTGATCGCCGTCCCAGTCGAGCTCACCGCTCCAGACTGATAACACTGGCCCGGCCGGGGCCCCAGCCCCCGCCTCCTCCAGAGCGTGGGGTCCCCAGCCCCACGCCTGGCCGTGACACTGGCCCGGCCGGGGCCCCAGCCCCTGCCTCGCCGCTAGCCTCGGCTCAACGAGGATTTGCACTACCACCGATGGGAGACACGTCCGTGGACGACGAGCGAGCGCGCAGCCTGCTGAAAGCCGAGCGTGACCGAGTAGAGGGACTGATCGCGGACTTGAACACGGCCCGCCAGGAGGACCGGGACTCGGTCGAC
Source organism: uncultured Acidimicrobiaceae bacterium (assembly GCA_964497005.1). Classification (GTDB taxonomy): domain Bacteria; phylum Actinomycetota; class Acidimicrobiia; order Acidimicrobiales; family Palsa-688; genus DASUWA01. Next base: position 8,533 of record CAZCCS010000095.1, read on the forward strand.
GAGCAGAACGTCGACTGGTCCGACCCGGCACAGCCGCTCACCGAGGAAGGCACCGACGATGCCATCGAAGCTTCGTTGCAGGACCGGCTTAGCGCTATCGAGCGGGCCGAGCAGCGGCTGGCCCAAGGTACGTATGGGCGATCGGTTCGCAGCGGACTGCCGATATCCGACGAGAGACTGGAAGCCGACCCGGCCGCCGAGCTGACCGTAGAAGAAGCCAGCGAAGAGCCGTGACGTCGCCGGCCGACGGGTCGGCAACCCGCAGAGCCACGGCGGGGACTGGGACGGGCGGTTCGGGCACGGTGGCCGAGTTGATGGTTCGCTGCCTCGAGGAAGAGGGAGTGACTCACGTCTTCGGAATCCCGGGCGAGGAAAACATTCGCTTCGTCGACGCCATCTCCCGCTCCTCCATCAATTACGTGTTGGTGCGCCACGAGCAGGCCGGCTCCTTCATGGCGGAGGTCTTCGGGCGGATCACCGGTAAGGCCGGAGTGTGCTCGTCGACCCTCGGTCCCGGCGCCATCAACATGCTGCTGGGGGTCGCCGACGCCACGACCGACTCCACGCCCGTCGTAGCGCTGTCGGCTCAGGTGGCGCGGTCGCGCAGCTTCAAGGAATCCCACCAGAACATCGACCTGGTGCAGATGTTCGCACCGGCGACCAAGTGGGCCGCGGCGGTTCCGACCTCTGAGGCTGTCCCCGAGATGATCCGCAAGGCGTTCAAGCTCGCACAGACCGAACGTCCCGGAGCCGTCTACCTGGCCGTGCCCGAGGATATTGAGCAGGAACCCGCGTGGCCGGGCATGGAGCCCCTGCCGGTCAACGTCCCCCGTCCGGAGGAACCATCTCCCTCCCAACTTCGCCGGGCGATCGACCTGCTCCAATCGGCGAAGAATCCCATAGTCCTCGCCGGCCACGGAGCCGCAAGAGCAGGGGCCGCGCCGGCGCTGCGCCGGTTCTCGGAGTTGCTCGGGCTGTCGGTGGCAACCACCTTCCACGGGAAGGGAGTGTTCCCCGACGACCACCCGAACTCGCTCGGCACGGTGGGGTTCATGCGCCACGACTACGTCAACTTCGGTTTCGACCAAGCTGACGCGATCGTCGCGGTGGGCTACGAGCTTCAGGAATTCGACCCGGTCCGGATCAACCCACAAGGCGACAAGGCCATCCTGCACGTGCACCGTTTCCCGGCTGAGGTGGACCGCCACTACCACGTGGACGTCGGCCTGCAAGGAGACATCAGCCACACGCTGGACGCGT
>CAZCCS010000096.1:0-9731 GCA_964497005.1 uncultured Acidimicrobiaceae bacterium
GGCCCCAGCGCACCGCCTCGCGCAGGATCGGGCCCCAGGCGTCGTAGCGCGTGGCGCTGTACACCAGGCTGACCAGCACCAGCAGCAGCGGCAGGTCGATCAGGTAGACGTTATGCGGCGGGATGCTCATCGCGGCCGTAGTCGGACAGCTTCTTCATTCCCTGAGTCAACCACGTCGGGGGTGCGGCCGATTTGCGGGTGCTATCCCTTGGCCGGCAGGGAACCGGCGTATCCGACGCCCAGCTTGACCCACTTGGAAAGCTGGCGCTGGGTCTTGATGTGCTCGTCGGCGACGCGCAGCCATCCATCCATCGCCCGGCCTCGCATGACGGCAGTCTCCGCGTCGGACGACTTGACCAGCGACTCCGACCGGGCAGGATCGACCCGAACGAGCAACCCTCCCTGACCGCTTGCGGCGATCGCCATGTTCCCGCCGATCAGGAACGCGAGGCCACCGAACATCTTCTTCTCGGTCAGCGCTGGATTAGCGCCGATGAGCTCACGAATCCGGTTGGCGAGGTCCTCGTCGTAGGCCACTGCGACGACTATAGAGCGGTCGGTTTCACGACTCGCCGGCCGTTACGCCTCGCCGGCCGCCGCCCGCTCCATCGCCTGGATGTCGAGCTTCTTCATGGTCATCATGGCCTTCATCGCCCGCTCGGCTCGTCCAGGGTCGGGGTCGCCGAGCAGCGCCGGCAGGCCGTCGGGCACGATCTGCCAGGACAGGCCGTAGCGGTCCTGCAGCCATCCGCACTGGTCCTCCCGGCCGCCGTCGGTGAGCGCGGACCAATAATGGTCGACTTCCTCCGGCGACTTGCAGTCCACGACGAACGACACCCCGAGGTTGAAGCCGTAGTTGGCCGGTCCTCCGTTCAGGGCGACGAACTCCGTGCCGTCGAGGACGAACCTGACCGTCATCGCCGAGCCGGCCGGGCCCGGGCCGGACTCCCCGTAACGGACGACGTCGACTATCCGGGAGTTGGGGAAGACCGAGGTATAGAAGCGGGCCGCTTCCTCAGCCTGGTCGTCGAACCAAAGGAACGGTGTGATTTGGGGCATGCCTGACCTCCCAGACAACGGTCGTTCTAACCGTAGGACGGTCGGGCGACGCCAAATTCATCGCTTCCGGGAACGACGTGACTCGCGGTTGGGGCACGCGTGTAAGTTTGGCCACCGCTAGGGGGTGGCGATGGCCAACAACAAGATCGAAGCCGACGCGTGCGTAGTCGGGGCCGGGTACGCCGGGCTTGCCGCGGCTCGTCAACTCGCGACCGCGGGGCTCTCGGTGGTCGTGCTCGAAGCACGCGATCGTGTCGGTGGCCGGATCTGGAGCCAAGAGATGCCCGGCGGAGGGGTCATCGACAGGGGAGGGGCCTGGCTGGCTCCGGGGCACGACGCCATCTTCGGGTTGGCAACCGAACTTGGGATCGACACCTACAAGACCTGGGTGAAGGGCGCCCACCTGCTGGTGGACGGGGACCGGAACCGGCGTTACACCGGTCTGATCCCGAAGATCAGCCCGATGGCGGTGATCAGCATCGCGCTCGCACAGGCAAAAGCCGACCGCCTCGCCAAACGGGTGCCGGTGGACGCGCCCTGGGCCGCCGCCCACGCCGCAAAATGGGACGCCCGGACCGTCGCTGACTGGGTCCAGCGCTCAGGGGTCCGAAGAGGGATCGGATTCGACCTGTTCGAGATGGCCGTGCGGGGCCTGTTCGCAGCTGACCTGGAAGAAGTTTCACTTCTGCACCTCCTTCAGTTGGTGCACGCGCACAAGAGCATCAGCAAGCTGTTCTCCATCGAGGGAGGTGCGCAGGAGAACATGGTGTACGGCGGCGCAGGATCGATCGCCCAGCGAATGGCCGACGATCTCGGGGATGCTTTGCACCTCAGCACGCCGGTCCGTTCGATCAGCCGAAGCTTCGCGGGTGTCATGGTGGAGGCTGACCGGTTGGACGTTTCGTGCCGCTATGTGGTGGTGGCCACACCGCCCGCTCTCACCCTCGATATCTCGTTTACTCCGTCGCTCCCCGCCGATCGAGTCTCCTTGTACAAGAGCGCAGTCGGCGGGGTGGAGACAAAGACCCTGCTCGTCTACGAGTCGGCGTTCTGGAGAGACGACGGGTTCAGCGGTCAGAGCGCCGAACCAGGGTCCGCCGCCGAAGTCACCCTGGACGCTTCGCCGCCTTCGGGTACCCCCGGCGTCATCGCATCGTTCACCTTCGGGCCAGTTGCCCGGCGCGTCGACGCAATGGCTCCGGGGGATCGCCGCAAGGCTGTTCTCGACGCGCTGGCCCGACGCTTCGGACCGCGCGCATCTTCGCCGGCGGAATTCGTCGAGACGGCTTGGTGGACCGAGGAATGGTCGCGAGGGTGCTCGATGGCGCACATGCCGCCCGGAGTCCTTTCGCGCTACGGGACGCTTCTACGCGAGCCGATGGGAAGGGTCCATTGGGCCGGCACGGAGACAGCAGGGGTCAGCCACGGCGCGATCGATGGTGCGGTCCGGTCGGGCGTGCGGGCCGCGGGGGAAATCGTTCAGAAGCTGTTTCATTGAGTCGGCGTTGCCACGGGACCATTCAGCCGGACAAGATGCGTTCATGAAGTCCCGGAGCGGCTCGGGTTCACGGTGGTCGCTGTGGTCGGAAGATTCGTTCCTGTCAATCGGCTCCAAAGGATCGGTGCTGTCGATCGGCTCGGTTGGCTCGGTCCTATCTGTCGGATCGATCGGCTCGGCATTTTCGGCGTTCTCGATCGGATCCGCCGCCTCTTTCGTGTCGCTCCTCTCGTACGGATCTCGCTTCGCCGTCATGTCCGCTCAAGCGCGGAGGGCAGTTCTGAGATCCGGTCCGTCCTCCGAGCAGGGATAGACCTGGCCACCACGGAACAGCCGTAGCATCGAAGGCGTTGGGACCAGCATGCTCGTAGAGATTTGGTCGGACGTAGTGTGCCCGTGGTGCTACATCGGGAAGCGCCGCTTCGAGGCGGCCATAGAGGACTTCGAGCACAAGGACGAGGTCGAGATCCGCTGGCGCAGCTTCGAGCTCGATCCCGGTGCCCCGTTCCGTCGGTCGGGGACCATGGCGGAGCACCTCGCTAGAAAGTACGGCATGTCCGTAGAGCAGGCGGAATCCCGCCTCGAAAGCATGAACCGACTGGCTGCCGCCGAGGGCCTCCACTACGACTTGGCTCGAACCAAGGGCGGCAACACCTTCGACGCTCACCGCCTGATCCATCTTGGCTATGAAAAAGACCCCGACACCGGCGCGGCGATCAAGGAGGCCCTACTGAAGGCCTACTTCGTCGAGCTCGAACCGACGAGCGAGCCGGAGGTCCTTCAACGTCTTGGCGAGTCGGTTGGTCTGGACGCAGAGGAAGTCACGGCAGTTTTGGGATCCGATCGATTCGCGGCAGAAGTTCGCGCCGACGAGGCGGCGGCCACAGAGCTGGGTTGCACGGGGGTTCCGTTCTTCGTTTTCGACCGTGCCTTTGTTGTACCAGGCGCTCAAGACTCGGACACGTTCCTGGCAGTGTTGAGGAGGGCTTGGTCCCGGGCGCACCCGGTCGAGGTGGTAGGGACGGACGCTTCAATGTGCACCGACGACAGCTGCGCAATTTGAGTTAGCCGGATCGCCTGTTGCAGAGCGCGGGATCAAGAGTTCTGCACTCACCGGACCGAGCTAAGGATTGGCTCGAGGCGATCCAGGCGAGGGGATCTCCTGATGACTCGACCGAAACGAAGCTACTGGAGGCAGGAGTGGCGTATTGCCATTGATACGCGCGTGCCGCGCTTTGGGCCTGACAGACGACGTCGGTCGAGTCGGGTGACCACACGCATCGACCGAAGGTAGTGCTAGGCGGGGCGAGGAAGTCTCGGGTTGTGCCGGTCAAGGTTGAGATCGCGAGGGCGGGGCCGGCGTTGGTATAGGTGGGATAAGCCAGTTGGCGCCCATCCGGTGACCAGACGGGCTGGCTGTTATAGATCGGTCCCGCGGTGCCCGCGAACTTGGCGATTAACTCTCCGTGCCGGTTGAGCAGCACCAGGGGGACCGTTCGATCGATCGCAAGTATCGGATTCAGTGTCACCGCAATAGCACTGCCGGTTGGGTCCGGGTCGATGCTGAGTTGTATTGGTGTGCTCGGCAATGACCCGATCTCCACGCTGAGCTGTGCCGTGGTCGCGACCGTCACCGCCGCCTGGCCAGGAACGCGAAGCTCCAGTCGCAGGTCGGAACTGGCCGGGTGAGCCCGATGTGGTTGGATCGTTTGGGCCGGAACGGAGACGAACGCCCCCGTGCTTTGGGGATCAGCCGCTCCGTAACCGATCAATCCGATGTCGGACTGACCACCGCCGTTCAGGTTGACCATGGTCGCCCTGGCCGCCGAGCCGGCCGTAGGGCGGCTCAGGATCAATACGGTTTGGTCGTGGTCTCCAAACGGCATGGACGGCGCTGGGACCGAAGCAGGAGAAAGTGTCGCCGACACTGCGTTCGACCCGGGGACCGGTACCCCGCCTGCGATCCCGAAGACCCTGCCCTGGCCGCTGAGCAGCACTTTGCCATCAGAAGACATCGCGATCGGGACGGGTGCGCCTCCGGCTGGTACGGGGACCTTATTCACCTCGCCGCTCGCCGGATTTACCGAAACCATGGCGCCGTTGGACGACAGCGCCAAGATCCTGCCTGGCAGCGGCTTGAGGGCCGTAGGAACTGAGGGACGACCAGCGGACAGCAACAGGCCGCTGGTGACCGCGATGGCAACGACGGTCACTGCGGATCCGGCCGCCATTAGAACTGTGCGGCGAGGTGGCCTTGACCCTTGAGTGACGCTGGCTGGGTCTTCCGAGTCCTGCGGAGGGTTCGGAACGGCCCCAGGTGTCGCTGCCTCCTGCCAACGATCCGCGACCTCGACGGCGTCTTCGGAGTCGCGACCACACGCGGTGCAGCGAGCGGCGTATTCAGACACCTCTTCACCGCAACCCGCGCATTGCAGCATTCACTCAGGACCGTACACGGATGATGACGTGGCGACCAGGGTCTTTGACGGGTGCGAGGGGGCCGCTCAGGTGCCATGGTGGCGGCGAACGACAGGAGGCGCACCATGTCGATGCAAGCCGATGACCGGACCGCAATCCGCCCGTTCGAGATCCACATCTCGGAGGAAGATCTGTCCGAGATGTACCGCCGCATCAACGCCACGCGCTGGCCCACGAAGGAGCTGGTCAACGATCGCTCGCAGGGCGTGCAATTGGGGACAATCCAGGAGCTGAGTCGTTACTGGACCACCAACTACGACTGGCGCACGTGTGAAGCGACTCTCAACGCGCTCCCGCAGTTCCTGACCGAGATCGATGGGCTCGACATCCATTTCATCCACGTGGAATCGCGTCACGAGAACGCGATGCCGCTGATCATCACGCACGGCTGGCCGGGCTCAGTCATCGAGCTGCTCGGGGTCATCGGCCCGCTGACGGACCCGACCGCGCACGGCGGCTCCCCCAATGACGCGTTCGACGTCGTGGTGCCTTCGCTGCCCGGCTACGGCTTCTCCACTGAGCCGACCGAGCTCGGTTGGAACCCCGGGCGCATGGCGAGTGCATGGGCGGAGCTGATGCGCCGCCTCGGCTACACCCGTTACGTCGCCCAGGGCGGCGACGTGGGCGCCGCCGTAACCGACGCCATGGGCCGGCTAGGGCCTGACGGGCTGATCGGCATCCACATGAACTTGCTGGTCCCGGCGCTGGGAGGCGCCGAGTCGGCGGATTCCGACGAGGAACGGGCGGCGCTCGACGCGCTCACCGCGTTCAGGACAACCGGCAACGGATACCTAATTGAGCAGAACACCCGGCCGCAGACGATCGGCTACGCCCTACTCGACTCGCCTGTCGCCCTTGCAGCCTGGATGCTCGACCACGACACTGACGCCTACTACAAGATCTCCCGGGCCTTTCTCGACAAGGAACCCTCGGGCAACCTGACCCGGGACCGAATTCTCGACAACATCACCCTGTACTGGCTGACCGGTACCGGCGCCTCGGCGGCACGCGAGTACTGGGAGGGTGCACAGGTCATGGCACGCGCCGCAGGCAAGGCTCCTCCTGCCGTCTCGGTGCCCGTCGGCTTCACGACGTTCCCCGGCGAGATCTTCCCTGCCCCCCGCAGCTGGGTCGAGAAGGCGTACCCCAATGTCACCTACTTCAACGAGGTCGACAGTGGCGGCCACTTCGCCGCCTGGGAAGAGCCGGAACTCTTTGCGACGGAAGTGCGCGCTGCCTTCCGGCCACTGCGTCAGTAACCACCTCCGAAAGGCCTTGAGTCTCAGCCCGATATAGAAGGCTCTCGGGGTACTGCGACCTCGATCTCGCTACCTAGTGTTGCTCCTCCGAGCAGCTGCAGGCGGTCGCCGCTCCAGAACCGGCCTGGGTCATACCAGTTGGCAGGGCGCTTTCGGCTGAGCAGACCCATCGTCTGGTAGCTGCTCGCGACGACTTCAGCGCAGTACGCCGCTTCGGCCGGGGCGGGCCGGCGGAGCCTGCCTCGAGCCCAGCGACCGGCTAACGCGAGCGTTGCCGGGAACGGCGCGCCGTCCTTGCGCGCGATCTCCTGGAGAAGGGCGTCCTCCATCCCTTTGGTGATCTCGGCGTCAAGTTGGCGAAGCCAGCATCGCTGGCCGTAGCGAATCGCCCAGGTGGTCACGGCCGCACGCAGGTCATGCAGCTGCACACCGCGATGATGGGTTCCCGTCCACACGTCGACCACGGACTGGCCGAGCTCGGCGTGCCACATCAACGGCGGCAGGTCTTCCAGCACGATGGCCATACCGACATGGTTCACGGGACTGTTAGTGAAGGCCCGAATGGCATGATCAGCCGCGCTGGGGCCTCGAAAAAGCCATAGGTCACCGGTCCTGGTTATTTCCACTGCTTGATCGAGCGAAAGCGCGTTAGTCACGGCTCAACTTCCCCGGCTGAGGGCTGGCCTTCCATGCTCGCCAATCGATCGTGAAGACGAACCCGTACCTGCTCGGGGGTGTAGGAGCGACGCTGGCGCTCGGCGCGGGCCACCGCCACTCCCGTCGCGGCCACTCCTGCGAGGCCAGCCAGCCCGACAAGCTTCCACATCGAAGTTCTCTTCACCCTGCCTCCACGCCCAAGGGAGGAAGCAGAACCACGCCCTCATCTGGATCACCCACGCAACTCCAGGTGCCCTCCAGCGCGATGAGCCCGGTCAGCGCCGCGAGGGCGGCATCGATTCGATCGATCCCTGGCAGACGCCCTCGGAACAACGGATATCGGTTTGCCACCGCATCGAAGATGGAGAAGCCCACCCGCATCCATCGGTAGAAGCTGTGATCACCGGGGTCCGGGCCGGTGGCGAAAGCCGATATTCGCAACCTTGCCAGCTCCCGCTCGGCACGCCTGCTTTTGCCTGACCGCGACCAACCCGAAGGCGAGTCCACGCAGACGATGTCAGGACCCAACTCTTGGAGGACCACGCCAGCGACCTGATCGACCGTCAATCCTCCACGACTCAGCACCACCTGGCGACCGGAGTCGAGCGCCACCAGGTCCAGGCCTTTCCTGGCCTCGGCAACGTCGACCCCTACGGCTATCACGGTGCCGACAGTAGGTCAATCCTCGGAACCATGGATGTGCTGTCGTCGGCGGCGGCGTCGCTGACTCCATAGAATTCGGCTGATGACCGCCATGGCCACCGTTATAGAGATCGCCGATGCGGTCCGAGTGGGGGAGCGGCGGGCGGTCGAAGTACTGGATCATTGTCTTAGCGCGATCGGTCGTCTAGACGGGCAGCTGAATGCGTTCGTGCATGTCGATCCGGACGGTGCCTGGCGCGCCGCCGAAGCGGTCGACCGAGCGGTGGCGATGGGGCGCGATCCTGGCCCACTGGCCGGCGTGCCGTTCGGAGTCAAGGACCTCGAGGACTGCGCAGGCATGCCGACCTCGTATGGGTCACTTCTCTACAAGGGTCGTCCTCCGGTCCTGTCGGATTCCGTTCCCGTCGCCCGCATGCGGAATGCCGGCGCAATCCCGATCGGAAAGACCGCCGCGCCAGAGTTCGGCGCCGTGGCCCTCACTTACTCCAAGGCGTGGGGCACCACGCGCAATCCCTGGGACCCGTCGCGCACCCCGGGTGGTTCGTCCGGCGGGTCGGCCGCCGCTGTTGCATCGGGGATGGTCCCGATCGCCACCGCGTCGGACGGGGGTGGATCCATCCGGATCCCGGCCTCTTTTACCGGACTGGTGGGGTTCAAACCCAGCTTCGGACGAATTCCCCATCCCGACAATCAGCCTTCCAACACGTCGGTATTCGGATGCCTCACCACGACCGTCGCCGATGCAGCTCGCCACCTCGACGTGGTCGCCGGACCCGACGACCTGGACCGATTCAGCCTGCCCCCAGCGTTGGTGAGATACGAAGACGCCATCCAGAACACCGAAACGGCTGGCCTTCGGGCGCTGTGGTCTGCCGACTTGGGCTTCGCGGTCGTGGACCCCGAGGTGGCCACCATCGCCGAGGTGGCAGCAAAGGAGCTAGTCAGAGCGGCCGGCCTCGACCAGACGAGCACGCCGCTCGAATTGTCGGACCCGGTTCGAGTCTGGGCGTCCAACGGTGTACTGGATCTCTTCATGGACGTTGAGCCCGGAATGTGGCCGGACCGCGCCGACGAGATGATGCCGTACGTCAGCATCCCTATGAGTCGCGCAGCCCGAGTGACTCCGGATCGGATCGCGGCCATATGGAAACGGCGTCTTCGACTCGACGCCGAACTGGCCGACCTTTTCTCCCGGATCGACGTGCTGCTGACGCCCGCGACCGCCGCGCCGGCCTTCGGTGCGGAGTGGCCAATGCCTTCCGAGATCGCCGGGACTCCGGTGCATCCTTCAATGACCGTCCCCTTCACGATGCTGGCCAATCTCGGCTGGCATCCGGCAGTTTCGGTGCCTGCTGGCGTCACCTCGTCCGGCCTACCGGTGGGGCTACAGATCCAATGCCGCCGCCACGCCGACGCGACGGTGCTCAGACTCGCCCGCAAACTCGAAGAAGCACGCCCGTGGCCCCGACTAGCTCTCGGCTACGGAACCTAAAACGAGCGTCGCTCGTCTCAACCAAATAGCGCCCATTTCAGTCGGTGGCGCACCGAGGCCTAGGCTCCGCACATGAGACGGCGCCTGGGGATCCGTCTGTTGATTCCTGTTGCCCTACTTCCGCTGGTCGGGGTCTTCCCGGCTCGTGCCGCGAGCGGCCCGCCGACACCTTCGAACGATCCGTTCTATTCCTATTCGGGACCGGCTCCACTCGTCGATCTTCTACCTGGCACCGTCCTGAAACAACGATCGATCCAGGTGGCGTTCGGGCCGGTGGCGACGCCGATGTCCGCTGAGCAGTTGCTCTACCGGACAACCGATCAGCTGGGCCAGCCGACAGTCACCGTCACCACTGTGATTAGGCCGGCTGCTTTCGTACCGGTGACCAACCTCGTCGAGTACCTCAGCTTCTACGACGGGCTCGGATCCCAGTGCGACCCGAGTTACACGTTGCAAGGTGGCAATCCCGGGCCTGTTACGGAACAGCAAGCTGAGGAGGAAGAACTGCTCGTCAGCTGGTACCTGAACAATGGGTTCATTGTCACGGTTCCCGACTTCGAAGGCACCGGGCTCCACTGGATGGCAGGCGCGGAGTCGGGTTACGGTGCCCTCGATGCCCTGAAGG
>CAZCCS010000097.1:0-9451 GCA_964497005.1 uncultured Acidimicrobiaceae bacterium
AAATTCGGTCTTGGTCACTGTCGTCGCCAGCGATGGTCTGCCGCCAGAATCAAAGCACTCGGTGTCAGCGTGCGCGGCTGGAGCTGTTCAGCCACCCGACAGGCGAAGCACGAAGCCGCATGTCGCTAGCGGACCAATCCCCCCTCCGACACGCTGGTTCTCGTACAAGGCTCCCGCGGACCGACCTTGCCAGGAAGAGTCACCTTCACTTCGGTGCGCCGGCTACGTGGAGGTCTGATCCGACACGGATAGTCAGGTCATTGAGCGGCGATTTCAGCGCACGGGGACGGCTCTAAACACCAGAGAGGTCGAGCACTCGATCGGAGAAGCGCAGCAGGACATTCGGATAGACGTCCAACATCCGGGCTTGGAGCGCGTTCTGAGCGGCGGTGCCCAAGGTGTCTACGTCCGGTCTCTGAGCCTCTTGGCAGTTCACCACGGCCCGGTTGAAGACGGCACTGTCGCCGAGGGTCTCGTTGATGATGGCGATCACGCAGTCCATGGCCTTGGACCACGAAATGGTGCCGTCGTAGATCTTGGCCTCGATGTTGATGGTGTTGCCGCCCATCACGCTCAGGAACGCCCTTCCGATCCCCCTTTGAATCTCGACGGGCAGGTCGAGCATCTGGGCACGGAGGTCGTCGCGGAACGGCTGGCGGGGTAGCTCGGGCTTCTCGTTGGACATTTTTGCGAGCATGTCCTGCACCCCGTACCAGGCACCGGAGACCTGGGTGGTGGTGACCTGCCCCATGTAGTTGCCGGCTCCTTCGGTCCCGCCCCATCTCTTGTGGTAGTCGCGTGTGCGGCTGATCGTCGACGAATCCCACCGGCTGACAAGCTGGCCGGAGGCCTTCACGTCTCGCACCTTGGCCTGGACCGACCTGAAGCGGGTGCAGGCGCCGTCGATCTCGGGCCCGGGGAGGAGCCCCATCAGCGTGTTCCGGATATCGGCTTCTGTGACCCGAAGGATCGCTTCTCCGAACTCAGCGTCGATCAGGTCGGGGAGTCCCGCATAGTTCAGTGCCTCGGTCTTCAGGTCGTCGCCCTTGTGTGAACGGCCGAACGACATGTCGAGGTCGATGCCGGTAACCCCCTTCACGTTGCCCTTCTTGTCCGTCTCGATCCGGTAGTTTCCCTGGTGGCGGTCGAGCTGTCCGCAGATGACGTCGAGGATTTGCAGCTTGTTGAACGCTTTCTGCAGCACCGGGTCCTCGAAGTTGACGTGTTCTTTGTCTGGTTGGCTTCGGGCCTCCTCGGATCCTCGAGCGATCAGATCGCTGATCTTCTGCCCCTTGGCTGTCTCCAGCACCGTGCCCATCACACCGTTATGGACGGCGAACTCGGCCCGAGCCGTCACACCTGCATTAAAGAGCTGGTCGATTCGGTACGACGCGACCGAACGGGCCCCATAGTTAGGATCGATCTGCTGGATGCCGGCCCTGAGCTCGTGCGGCTCGGGGTCGGCATTGAATCCCTTCTCCTCCTTGAAGTAGCCCGAAAACTCGCCGCTCTCGGTGACGTAGTGAAGCTCCTGAACCTTGGACTTCTGGCCCGCATCCGAGGCTCCCGAACCCTTCACCTCGTTGTCGGACAGGCCCAAGGTTCCGGCCCATTTGCCCGAGCGGATATCCACTATCTCGGACGCGACGCGAGCCTGGAGCATGGAGATTGCTTGGCGACGGAGAGCCTTGGTGCGAGGATCCCCCTCTACGATCCTGGCTCTCTTCAGATTCTTTTCCTTCCTGGCCTTCCCCTCTTCGAAGGCCCTCTGTTCCGCCTCCCACCGACTCTGTTCGCGCTCGCCCACGCCGGCCTCCTGAGCGCCCCCGTTGGCCGAGATCCACGACGCGCAATCGTCCTGTATCTGCATTAGCTGATTAAGGAGCCTCGGTGCGACGGTCATCATCTGCCTGGAACTGGGGTTGCCGCCTTGCAGAACCTTCTCCTCCATGGCCTCATAAGCCTGTACGCCTTTGAGGATGCGGTCCCAGTTGGTCAGGTTGCCGAACATCTTGCGCAGCCTGCCGGAGGTTTCCTCCCCGCCCTGGTTCTTCAAGGCGCCATGAAGGCCACGCAGTTTCGCGTGCACGAGGGGTTGGCCGCCTTCGGTCCTGCCGGCGCTGTGGCGAACGGCGTGGACTGCCTCGTGGGCCGCCAAGCGGGCCCCCTCGACGGGATGGTCGAGCTCGCCAGGGCTGACCACCACGTCGTTGCCATGGGTGAACGCCCGGGCGCCGATGCGGTCGGCCGCCGCATCCGTCCGAAATGAGACCCGGCCGAGCCCCGTGAGCCCTGCGTCGACCGACACAAGGGCCGATTGCAGGGACGGGTGTAAGCGCCCCGCCGAGAATGCTTTGCCGCCGAGCGGATCCTTCAGGCGATCGACTGTTTGGTCGGCGAGGCGGTCGGCTTCTGATTCGGCTCGTTGGTCGGTCGACACGACCGGGCGGGTCGGCGCCGGTGCATTTTCCAGGGTGCCGGCGAGTAGAGAGCTGAACTTGCCGGTCATCGGCCGGGAGGCCGCCTCGGTTGCGGCCACCGCACCGGACACTGCCCGGTTGCCGGCCAATCGCTGAAGGTCGAGCAGGGGATGGTTCAGCGCCGGCGCCGGCTTTGGGGACGGCAGTAAGTCGTGCCCGCGTTCAGATGACAGACGCTCGCGCTCTGAGGTCACAGCCGGCGCCCCTGCTTGCGCATCTTGCCAAGGTCAGCCCACCTGTCAAGCGCCGCTGTCATGCTGCCCCTCCCGACTCCGGCCGGCTCTGCGCCAGCGTCCCGCGAGCATAGGTCGCGCCTCGAGAAAGCTCAACGATAAGCCGGATCCCAAGTCGAGATATCCGCCCGGGCTCAGAACGCCTTTTCGGACGTGCATCACCAGCGTCAATAGGCGGAGGTCTGGGCTGGCAGTCGCCCGTCCTTGACGGCTTGCACGAGGCATTGGTGGTCGACTTCGTTTTGGTCCGCATAGGCGCTGGCGAACTGGGTGATGGCTCGGTCGAAGGTGGGTGTTGTGCCGAGATAGGCGGCTATGGCTAGACGATCTCCGGAGCGGGCGTGAGCCCGGGCCAGGGACCAACCGCAGGCGCCGGTGAAGGAGTGCAGACCCTTCTCCGATAGTGTCGATAAGTCCATCGAAGCTTTCCAGTCCCAGAGTTGACGGACGTAGAAATCCCGCTCCTGGCCATCCAGCGACATGCTGCGCTGCCAGCTAAGGAAGATGTCCGTGGCGGCGTGGGATAGGCGTTGGCCCCTGACGACTCTTTCGCCGTGGTTGGAGAACTCGCTGGCCCCAAAGTACGGCTCGAGGACCGAGGCCTGCGCCTCTTTAGCCTGGAGGACCAGCGGGTCCAGCCCTGCGCGGCCCACGAACAGGAAGATGGTTGCCCGGGTCCCGACGCTTCCGATGCCGACGACTTTCCGCGCCATGTCGACGAACTGATAGTTCGCGAAAAGGTAGCGCCTGTCCGAATCAAGGCTATCGCTGTACTCGCTGAGCAGTTCTTTGACGTAGGCGTCGGGGTCTTCCGGCCCACGCTTACCAGCGACCTCTCGGAACGGGACCAGCAGAGGGGGAACGCTGCGGAACCTCGGTTGTCCATCAATCGTCTCGGTCAATTTCCGCACCGCACGGGCGTGGTCCTTGCGGGGCGCCTTGGCGAAGTGCTTGGAGAACTGGATCCGTCCTTTACGGCCGAGGCTCCCGCCGAACCGCTCGACAAGCTCGGCGGCCGTCAGCCGGTCGTACCACACATTCAGATGGCTCTCGGAAGCGAAGCCTGCCATGCCATCTCGGTACTCCCGTACGCATTCGGAGACCAGACGGCTCCGGCGCTTCTTGGGGAGCCCAATGTCGCGGGCCGCGATCTCGACGCTAGCTGCCATCCGCTTCACGTCCCACTCCCACGCGGCAGGAAGGGTCTCGTCGAAGTCGTTCGGCCCGAAGACCAGCTTGCGATCTGGAGCGGCGAAGCCACCGAAATTGGCGATGTGGGCGTCACCGCAGGCCTGGACGATGATGCCGGAGCTCGGGGTGGCTGCAAGGTCTGCGGCCATCACCGCTGCCGCGCCGCGATAGAACGTGAAGGGCGACGCCATCATTCGCCCATATCTGGTGGGGAGGAGTTCCTGGACTCGAGTGGTTGCCTGTTCGGTGAGGATGGAGATCGGGTCACGCCGGTGGGGGTCCGGGGTCCAGTCCCCGTGGGCCGATCGGGGTGCAATGGCGCGAGCGGCTCTTCCGCGCTCGGCGAACTCACCCGACTGCAAGCGTGCTCCGCTAGGCGAACCGGGCAGCTTCGGCCGCGGCGGCCCCTTGACAGTCATCGGCCTAGCTCACTCAGCTGCGCCAGGTTCTAGCTGAGAATTTGGCCGATCGCGACCGAAACTCGAGTTCTTCGAAGCTGCGAACTGTGGGTTAGATCAGCGCGGAAGGACAAACCGGCGCCAGGGTGGTTGCTTCTGCAACTGGTATCAGTGGCTTCATCTTCGACTCTACGAAGGCAGATAGGGGACAGCTCACTGCACCGTGCGGGGTGAGCACTGATCTCACGAGGTCACCTTGACCACAACGATGAGCCGAACGGACGTGGGACTCAGCATCCGGGCAGTCGCGAACCTCGACGGAGTGAACACCGACTGGGACAGGCTGGTCGACCAGATGAGGCAACCAACTCCGTTTATGCGCTCCTGGTGGGTTGCTGCCTTGGCGGGGAACCGGCTCCGTATGCCGCTGGTATACGACGGTGATGAACTCGTCGGTGGATTACCCCTCGTGAGCACGGCGATAACCCCACGGCTCAAAAGGATCAAGTCGCTCGACGTCACCGACTACACCGACATCGTCGCGACACGGGGTCGAGAAAACGAGGTCGCGGCCGCTCTCCGCCAGTGGCTCGTTGATCAGCGAGCAATCATCGATATCACCTGTGCAAGCGACAGTCTCTGTGCGACGCTCATCCCGCGTCCGTGTTGGGTAGCCCGGACGAGCGCGCTGACTCACGAAATTTCTGGGAGTTTCGATTGCTATCTAGCGTCGAGGTCATCGCAGTGGCGGCAAACCGTGCGTCGATGTCGCAGCCATGCAGCACGCTCAGGGATCACGGTTCGCGCTGCCGAGGACGAGGAACTCCCTTTGGCGTTCGACCTCCTCGTGCGACTTCACGAACACCAGTGGGCTGGCTCTTCCCACTTCCTGCGCGGAGCCGACCGAGTCGCCCAGGCTCTCCGATCCGCCGGAGCAAAGAAGGAGGCCGTCATCCTGCAGGCTGTGCGCAATGACGACGTGATCGGGAGCCAGTTGTGGTTCGAGGTGGGTGGCTGCTCGTACTTCTACCAGGGAGGGCGCGACAAGGACACCGAACTCTCGACTGGAACGCTCCTCTTTGCTGCTGCCATCGAACGAGCTTGCACGATAGGACAGTCACGCATCGACCTGTTGAACGGAGAGGATCGTTACAAGTCTCACTGGGCGACGAACAAGAAGGGCGTCCTGACTCTCAAGAGTGGGACCGTATTTGCGGGACGCGTGTTGCTGGATATGGCAGCGTCGCGCCAGCCCAGATACGTAAAAATCGCTCGGGAGTAGACCGATCCCCAGATGGCGGTCGAGGTCAGGCGGCTTTCCGGGGCCGCCACCGATCCGATGTATCAAGGCGGCCTCGTGAGTCGTCCTTTAAGGGTTGGTCAGATTGTGCCGCAGCGACCGTTTCAGACCCGAAGAAGTCATGATCCGAATCCGAGCGCCCGGCGAGGGCAGGTAGGGCGATGCTTGTCCTGACTAAGGTCCGACGTAAGCGACAGCTGCACGAAGCTGCCGCCGAGCGTGGTGATCGCGTCGCCCACCCGGCGATGGGGGTGGCCGACCAGGGACTGTCGTCGCTCACCAACTTCGCAACGACCCTTCTCGCCGCCCGGATCGCTTCTCCGAGCCGGTTCGGTGACCTTGCTTTGGGCTTGTCGATCGCTTACATGGCCACGATTCTCGCGAGGGGCTTGACATCCGAGCCCCTCATGACGATCCGTCCGAGGCTGGATCGATCCGAAGTCTCCACCGCTGAATCCGACGCGATAGCAATGACCGTCCTGGTCGGGCTCATCGCGGGAACCGGAATGGCCGCGCTGACACTGGTGCCGACTGGCGCAACCCGTGACTTTGGTTGGATCGGCCTGTGTATGCCAGCAGTGCTCGTTCAGGACGGTCTTCGATACGTTGGCTTCTCGCGAAGACGCCCCGACATGGCGTTGGCGAGCGACGCCGCGTGGTCCGTCGTGCAGTTCGGGATGCTCGCGGTGTTGATAGCTCTGCACTCGGAGACGCTGCATTGGATCGTCCTCTCGTGGGGAGCAGGCGCCGCGGCTGGCGTCTTGGTGGGCGGCTACTTGTCCGGCATCCGAACGCTTGGCTCGTCCAAGCGGTGGTTCGAGACGTCCCGGTCCTACTCCCTGTGGCTGTTGCCACAACTCGGGCTCAGCCAGGCGACCGACCAAGGATCGACCTTTGTCTTCTTCGCTGTATTCGGAACAGCAGTATTGGGCGGGGTTCGGGCGATGCAAGTGTTTATCCGACCTGTGTTCGCCTTCATGCTCGCCGTGCAGGCGCTGCTCGTTCCACACTTGACCCTACGGCTGCTCCAACAGGGTCGACGGGGGCTTTTACTAGAGACGAGGCGACTCGCAGCGTTAGTAGGCGCTGTTGCCGCGGTTGTGATGACGTTCGTGTTCGTGGCCCGCCGGCCTCTAACAGCGCACGTATTCGGGCCCGCTTACCTCCACTACGCGGATTTCCTAGTGCCTCTCACAGTTGGTGCAGTTCTCCACGCCTGCAGCGTGGTACCGAACGCGGGCCTTCGGGCCATGCAGTGCGGGCGAAGGATCCTGATGGTTCAGGTGGTCGCGAGCACAGTCAGTATCGCCACGGTGCTGACCGCCGCCATGCTTTCCACTGCATACGTAACGTGTTGGTCGATCGCCTCGCAGGGTCTGGCGGCAGTCATCGCCAACTGGGTTGCTCTAGGTAGCGCGAAGGGGGTTCGCGGACAACAGGAACCTGAGCCTCCTGACGCCCGTGCCTGGGCTTTCGCGTCTCAACGGTCGGGAAGGGCGGGCGCAGCGAGGACGGATTGACCTTCTCGTTGACCAGATCTTCCGAATGCCGTGGTCGAGCCGAAGACCGAAAGGAGTGCGATGAACGCCTTCCTCTTCGTGCTGGGGGTCCTCATCGTGGTGCTCACGGGGGCGAACGTCATTTCGACTCTGGTGCTGCCCCGCCGGCCAGCCGGGATCGAGCGGGTGTCGTTGTCGGTTTACCGCTCTGTTCGGCTCGTCTTTGTAGGCCTTTCCCGGCTTGCCCGCTCTTACGAGGCGAAGGACGCGATCCTGGCGCCGGCTGGCCCAGCGGCGCTTGTCGCTCAGCTGTTCTTCTGGGCGGCCGGCTTTGTCGTCGGGTTCGGGCTCATGCTCGTGCCGACCACTCATGACCTGTCGGACGGGCTGCTCCAGGCGCTCGGCTCACTCTTCACGGTGGGAGCCGTCCATCCGGGCGGCGCGGCAAACACCCCGCTCGACGTCGCGGCCGGCGCCCTATGGGTTGTGGTGGTGGCCCTCCAGATCGCCTACCTCCCGGCTCTGTATGCCGCCTTTAGTCAGCGGGAAGGACTGGTAGCCATGCTCGAGAGCCGGGCTGGCGTTCCCGCTTGGGGGCCCGAGTTTCTGGCCCGCCATCAGCTCGTCGACATCATCGATACCCTCCCTGAGCTCTACTCGGCATGGGAGGAATGGGCGGCCAACGTGGCCGAGAGTCATACCACCTACCCAGTGCTGCTCCTCTTTCGGTCACCCGAACCCTGGTATTCCTGGCTGCTAGCCCTGCTGGCCGTGCTCGATGGTGCGGCGATGCACCTCGCTCTTTCCCCGGCCACGGCATCGTCGAACGCCCGGCTGTGTCTCCGGATGGGATTCACCGCGCTAGACCGGATTGGCACCATGCTCGGTTACGACTTGGACCCGGATCCGCTGCCCGAGGCGCCCATCGAACTCTCATATGACGACTTCGAACACGCCGTCCACATGCTCGAGGAGATCGGCTTCCCCATAGAGCGCACCGCCGATGAGGCCTGGCCGGACTTCCACGGTTGGCGGGTCAACTATGAGACCGTCGCCTACCGACTGGCCGACCGTCTGGTCGCCCCGCCTGCGCCTTGGTCGGGCCCCCGGCGCCACGTCGGCCCGAACATCGTTGAGCCGCGACGCCCCCCTCACCGCCGCCCAGCCAGCAGCGCCAGGGCCTTCGCCCCGCGCGTTTTGGTCCCAGAGCAGCAGACCCCTACCTCGCCCGGCCGGCCCAAATGGCCTGAATCCGATGCGGATTCGACGACCGACCCGTAGGAGCGGAGCGCTCCGACGGAGCCGGACAGCAACGGCTGACTCCGATTTAGCTCAGCCTTGCGGCTTGGCGTAATCGGCGAAGCCCTGCCAGTCGATCACCACGCACGGCTCGTTCCCTACGACCCAAGCGTCATGGCCAGGCGGGATGATCGCGAAGTCTCCGGGACCGAACTCGACTTCTTCGCCGTCGTCCATGACAACGTTCATCCGACCTGAGACGTAATACCCCAGGTGCGCAGCTTGGCAACTGTCCGTGCCGGCGATTGGCTTTACGTGCTCGGACCAGCGCCAACCCGGCTCGAAGGTTGCTCGACCAACTGGCCCTGCGTCCATATTGACCAGTTCGACCCTGCCCTTCCCCTCAACGAAGGGGCGGGTCTCCTCGGGCGAGTCGAGGCTCATACGGATCATTCCAGCCATCGCGGTGTTCCCTCCTGCGGTCGGTCGGGTTCGAGGATTATTGCTTACCAGCCGGCGACTTGCGGGTTCCGCTGCACGTTCGGACATTGCAACCCTCATCAAGTCAGTGCCGTCTATGGGCCGTGCGGATGCGGTCGAGTGCTCGGTCTTCTCGCTGGCATAAGGGGCGAAGTCGGCGGGTCGGCGGGCGCCGTCGGAATGGTCAGGTCAGCTGCCCGTGGTTACAGCTTTGAGTTGTTCGATCGACTCGCCGATCATCCGAGGCAGGTCGCGTTTCGTTGGTTGCTGAACCCAGCCCTCGAACGCCACCTTGAACGCGGCGATACCGGCCTCTGCTGTGAGGCTGGCAATGGGTTCTTTCACGCCTCGCTGTCTGCGCAGCGTCTCGGCCACAGCGGTGGCCAGCGAAGCCAGCTTGATGAGTTCTCGTTCTCTCAGTTCGGGGTTGGCGGAGATCACCTGTTGGCGTTGTTTCGACCAGTCGCCCCGTTGCTGGATCACGGCGCCCACCGCGTCCAGAGCGGCGCGGACCGCGTCAATAGGAGGAGCAGCCTCGGGCGCTCCGGCCACTCCGTGGGCGAGCAGCTGTTGGAGGTCCGCAGACCCGGAGAACAGCACCTCGCGTTTGTCGGCGAAGTGCCGGAAGAAG
>CAZCCS010000098.1:0-2512 GCA_964497005.1 uncultured Acidimicrobiaceae bacterium
GCCAACTTCGACATCCCCGACCGCATCCTGGAGCTCGTCGAGGCGTAGAAGATTCCGGCCTCACCGGGCCACCAGGTCCACCACCTCCGGCAGCGACCCTGATATTTTCGAACGAGTGTTCGCATTGGGCATTGACCCCGGCCTGTCCCGGTGCGGGTACGGCGCGGTCACGAACGAGGCCGGAAAGCTGAACGCGCTCGCGTACGGCCACCTCAGCACCCCGCCGGAGATGGCGCTGGCGGAGCGACTCGGGATCCTATGGGCGGACTTGGAAGGACTGATCGAGGATCTGAAGCCCGACGTGATGGTGGTCGAGCGGGTTCTTTTCCAAGTCAACGCTCGCACGGCGATGTCGGTCGGTCAGGCCAGCGGGTTGGCGCTCGCTGCCGCCGCCCGCGCCGGTTGCGAGGTCGTCCAGTACAGCCCGAACGAGGTGAAGCTCGCCGTGACCGGCTACGGGTCGGCGACCAAGGAGCAGGTGCAGGAGATGGTTCGCGTCCTGCTCGAGCTCCCCGAAACGCCCCGGCCGGCGGACCGTGCAGACGCGTTGGCGCTGGCGGTGTGCCATTTGAGCGGCGCCGGCCTGCGCGCCCGAGCGGCGGTCTCAGACACGGGCCCCCCGACGGCACCAGCCCGCCACGAAGCGCCGGCCCCGAACGGAGCCCGCGCGTGATCGGCTCCCTCAGAGGCGTCGTGCTGGAGCGCACCGCTCGCAACGCCCAGTCGGGCGACGTGCTGGTCGAGGTCGCCGGCGTCGGCTACCGGGCGGTCCTTCCTGCGGGTGCGCTGGCGCAGATCCCAGAGCCCGGGGAGCCGGTGTTCCTTCACGTTCACACCCACGTTCGTGAGGACGCCATCATCCTGTACGGCTTCCCGACCCGTGACGAGCGCGCCTGTTTCGAGATGCTCATCGGCGCTCACGGGGTGGGGCCGGCGGTCGCGCTTGCTCTGCTTTCGGTTCACTCGCCCGCAGCGCTTCGAAGAGCGGTGGCCCACGACGACTCGGACGCCCTGATGCTGGTTCCTGGCATCGGCAAGAAGACCGCGGTCCGCCTTTTGATGGAACTGAAGTCGCGGTTCGAGGCGGACGCGGACGGCCCAGACCTTCACGTGGTCGGCGCCGGCGCCAACGGGTCGACATCGACAAACGGCCACGCGCCTACCGCAACCGATCCCGCAGCGGTGCGCCAGGAGGTCCGCGCGGCGTTGGCAGGTCTCGGCTACGCGGCCGACGAGATCCGCCAAGCCCTCTCCCGCCTGCCCGCAGAGGGGACCGTCGAAGAATGCCTCCGCTTCGCTCTCCGCGATCTCGCCGTAGCCCGTTGAGACAAGCCCGATGAGAGAAGAGGGCCTGGACCGGCCAATGACGCCGGCCGCCGACCCCATAGAAGCCGCCGAAGAGGTGACACTGCGGCCTCGCCGGCTATCCGATTTCGTCGGTCAGTCCCAGCTGAAACAGCACCTCGAGATCATGTTGGAAGCGGCGCGCCGGCGAGAGCAGCCGTCCGACCATCTGCTCTTCGCCGGCCCGCCCGGCCTCGGCAAGACCACCATGGCCGGGATCGTCGCCAACGAGATGAGCGCAGGACTCCGGATCACCTCCGGCCCGGCCCTGGTGCGCGCGGGGGACCTCGCCGCCATCCTCACCAACCTCGTCGAAGGCGACGTGCTGTTCGTTGACGAAATCCACCGCCTCGGCCGCGCAGTGGAGGAAATCCTGTACCCCGCGATGGAGGACTTCCAGCTCGACATCGTCCTCGGAAAAGGACCCAGCGCCCGCACCATCAGGCTCGAACTGCCCCGCTTCACCCTCGTCGGCGCAACCACCCGGACCGGCCTGATCACCGGTCCCCTGCGCGACAGATTCGGCTTCGTCGCAAGGCTCGACTACTACAGCGCCGGCGAGCTCGAATCGATCATCCGCAGGTCCGCTGCCATCCTCGACGTGCAGCTCGACCCCGCCGGAGCCGCCGAGATCGCCAGCCGTTCGAGAGGCACCCCGCGCATAGCCAACCGCCTCCTGAAAAGGGTGAGGGACTTCGCCGAGGTCCGCGGCGACGGTTCGATCGACCTCGCCGCGGCCCGCCAGGGACTCGAGATATTCGGCGTCGACGAGCGAGGTCTCGACAAGGTCGACCGGGCCATCCTCGACGCCCTATGCAACCGGTTCGGAGGGGGGCCGGTCGGCCTCTCCACCATTGCGGTCAGCGTCGGCGAGGAGACCGAGACGGTCGAGGACGTCTACGAGCCCTACCTCCTCCAGATCGGGATGATCGCGAGGACGCCCCGGGGCCGGGTCGCCATGCCGATCGCGTGGCAGCACCTCGGACTCGAACCGCCGCCGGCCTCGCCCGGCCACTGGCGTGCCGGCGAGACCGGCGAGTCCGGGCGGGCACTTTTCTGAACTAAACCGTTCGGCGCGTGGAAGTCCCCGAGTACGAACTGCCAGAGCGTGCCATCGCCCAACGCCCTGCCGAACCGCGCGACTCGGCGCGGCTGCTCGACGCCACCG
>CAZCCS010000098.1:2612-9438 GCA_964497005.1 uncultured Acidimicrobiaceae bacterium
ATCGCCCAACGCCCTGCCGAACCGCGCGACTCGGCGCGGCTGCTCGACGCCACCGACCCCGCCGGCCTGATTACCCACCGCCAGGTTCGCGACCTCCCCGAGATCCTTCGCCCCGGCGACCTGTTGGTCGTCAACACGTCCCGGGTGATGCCGGCCCGCCTCCGGCTGTTCAAGCAAACCGGGGGCTCGGCCGAAGTGCTCCTGCTCGGCCCAGAGCCCGCCCACGGAGCGGGGGTATGGAGCGCCCTCGTCCGCCCCGGCCGGCGGCTTCCGCCGGGCACGACCCTGCACGCCCGACCGGAGGGTCTCGCCGTGCTCGAAGTCGGAAAGAGGGTCGAGCCTGATTCAGAAGACGACGCACGCCGCTACGTCACCCTCGCCGGCGACCCGGCCGAGATCCTTCGACACGCCGGCACGATCGCCCTTCCGCCGTACATCCACGAGGCCCTCGAGGACCCGGAGAGATACCAGACCGTTTACGCGGACGTTCCAGGTTCGGTGGCGGCACCGACAGCCGGCTTGCACCTGACCCGCGAGTTGCTCGATAGGTGCCGGGAAAAAGGTGCCTCCGTCGCCGCGGTGGACCTCGCGGTAGGGCTCGCCACCTTCAAGCCGATCGCTACGACGGACGCGGACGAGCATGTCATGCATTCGGAGCGCTACCGGGTTCCTGAGGAAACGATGAAGGCCTGCGAGCTGGCTGAGCGGGTTGTCGCGGTTGGCACGACGACGGTGCGGGCTCTCGAAACGGCAGCGACGACAGGGGAGTTGGAAGGCGAGAGCCGTCTGTACATCCGGGGCGACTTTCCCTTCGCGGTGGTTGACGTGCTGCTGACCAACTTCCACATGCCGAGGTCGTCGTTGCTGCTGCTGATCGAGTCGTTTTGCGGGCCCCGGTGGCGGGAGCTTTACGGCGAAGCACTCGCCGGTGGTTACCGGTTCCTCTCCTTCGGCGACGCCATGATCGTGGGCCGTCGTTGAACCCCGCCTGCCTTTCGGTCGAAGCGAACGACGGTGCTGCCCGGGTTGGGCGGGTGAGCACCGCCCGGGGGTCTTTTTCCACTCCGGTGTTCATGCCCGTCGGCACGAGGGGCACGGTTCGCCTGCTCGACGCGAGCGACCTCGACGAGGTCGGGCCGGAAATCGTCCTCGCCAACACCTACCACCTGATGCTGCGGCCCGGGTCCGACGCCGTCGCCGCGCTCGGAGGGCTGCACCGGTTCACCGGCTGGGACGGCCACATTCTCACCGACTCCGGGGGTTTCCAGGTGTTCTCCCTCGGCCCGGATGTCGACGAGGACGGGGTCACCTTCCGGTCCACCTACGACGGTTCCACCCACCGCCTCACTCCCGAATCGGCGGTCGAGGTGCAGGAGCGGCTCGGCGCGGACATACAGATGGTGCTCGACATCTGCACCGGCCTTCCCGCGCCGGAGGAGGAGATCCGACTGGCCGCAAAGCGCACTCTCGCCTGGGCAGCCCGAGCCCGCGACACCCACACCCGAAGCGACCAGAGCCTCTTCGGCATCGTCCAGGGCGGCGTTTCGCTCGACGTGCGGGCCGAGAGCGCGGCTCAGACCTCGGCTCTCGAATTCGACGGCTACGGCATCGGCGGTCTGTCGGTCGGCGAGCCCCGCGATCAGATGCTGCCCGCGCTCGCGGCGGCCATAAAAGAGCTTCCGCTCGACCGCCCGCGGTACCTGATGGGCGTCGGCGATCCGGTTTCGATGCTCGAGTCGGTGGCGCTCGGCGTCGACATGTTCGACTGCGTGCTCCCGACCCGCCTCGCCCGTCACGGAACCGCTTTGAGCGATTCGGGACGGTTCCAGCTGAAGGGAGCACGCTTCGCCCAGGATTCCGAACCCGTCGACCCGTCCTGCGGTTGCCCGGTGTGCCGGCGGTTCAGCCGGGGTTACATCCGACACCTTCTGATGGTGGGGGAGCCGACGGGCGGGCGCCTGCTGACGGTTCACAACCTGGCATGGCTCCTCGCGTTCGTCGACCAGATCCGGGCGGCGATCAGGACCGGCACCCTCGATGACCTGCGACAACGGGCGCGCGCCATCTGGGAACCGCACCTGCTGCGCTAATGTCCTCCGGTCCCGGTCCCAGGTGGGAACGGGCTCCCCTCTTCATGCACCAGGCACTTTCAATCCTCGCTGCGACCACCACGACGGTCGCCGGCAACAAGAAAAGCAACAGCAGCAGCTACGGCTTGCTGCTGATCATCGCTATCTTCGCGGGCGCTTACCTGCTGTTCATCCGGCCTCGCCAGAAACGCCTGCGCCAGCAGAAGACACCCGCCAGGCAGCTCAGCGTCGGCGACGACGTGGTGACGGCGGGGGGGATCCATGGGAGGCTGGTGTCGTTGTCGGATGACCAGGCTGAGGTTGAGGTCGCCCCCGGCGTGGTCCTGACCTTCCTGCGGCGGGCGGTCAACCTCGCACCCGGTTCGAGCAGCTCTGGCGGGACGACCGGGTCGACCGGGGTCTCATCATCCCCATCCGATGAGCCGGCCCCTGGGTCCGGTGAGACCGAACATAAAGGCGGGGCCGCCGCCAACGGCGAGGCCGGCCACGGATCCGCTCCCGGCGATGGCGGCAACGAGTCCGGCCCCGACGAGAAAGAACATCCCAGCGGCGCCGGGGACGCCGCCACATAACCATGCGCCGCGGCCTGGCCTGGTCTTTGATCTTCATCATCGGGGCGGCGATCGTCTCCTTCGGTGTGACCCTCGCGCTCGGAGCGACCCCGCTTCTGGGTCTGGATCTGCGCGGGGGCCTGTCGGTGGTCTTACGCCCCGAAGGCAAGGTCACCGGCTCGACACTCACTCAGTCGGTCTCGATCATCGACAAACGAGTCAACGGGCTCGGCGTTTCCAACTCGAGCGTTACCCGCCAGGGCAACGACATCGTGATCAGCCTTCCTGGTGTCAAGAACGCCCAGCAGGCGTTCGCCCAACTCGGCCAGACCGCACAGGCCTTCTTCCGGCCGGTGCTGTGCCAGATAGCTCCCTACGCCGGCGCATCCAGCTCCGCCGCCAGCCCATCGACGACCGTGCCCTCCGGCAGGAGCACCACGCCGACAACTTCGGCCAAGGCGATCGGACCCTCCGAGTCGTACCGGCTTGACTCGGCGACGCTCGGCTCGGCGAGCCTGCCCGCTGGCGGGTCGATCGCCTCGCAGACCTCGCCCACACCCCCTACCACTTCGACGCCTGCGACCACGATCGTGCCCAGCCAGACGTCCGGCGGGAGCCCGGTGCCGGTGAACAGCCCCCCGTCGATCGCGACGTGCAGCGCCTCTAACTCCTCGCAGATCCCCTCTACGCCAGCCGCGAACGACACGTCTTCGGCGACGGTCATCCTTCCCTACTACTTGAACCCTTCGCAGAACCCCCGCTACGTACTGGGGCCCTCCGACATGAGCGGTAACGGGGTGTCCACCGCCACGGCGACGGTCGATCAGACCGGGCAGTACCAGGTGCAGCTGACGTTCACCAGCAAGGGCGCTCAGCAGTTCGACAAAATCGCCGCTCAGCGCTACCCCTTCTACAAGCAAAACCCCAGCAACCCGCCCTTCCAGAGCCTCGAGGCGTTCGAGCTCGACGGGACGGTGTACTCGGCGCCGACAATCCAGGCACAAAGCTTCAACGGCACGGCGGTCATCAGCGGATCAACCAGCGCGCCGTTCAGCTTCAAACAGGCCAACGACCTCGCGACCTCGCTCAAGTACGGATCGCTCCCCGTGCGCTTCGTGCCACAGTCGCTCCAAACGGTTTCCGCGACGATCGGTAAGGACTCACTTCACGCCGGCATCGCCGCCGGTATCGGCGGGATCCTGGTGGTGCTCATCTACATGATCCTGTACTACCGGCTGCTCGGCCTGGTGGTGGTTCTCGGCCTCGGAGTCGGCGGCGCGCTCCTGTACTCGATCATCACCGGGCTTAGCCACAGCAGTTACCACCTCACCCTTACCCTCGCGGGCGTGGTGGGCATAATCGTCTCGGTGGGCATCACCGTCGACTCCTACATCGTCTACTTCGAGCGATTAAAAGACGAGGTTCGAGCAGGGCGAAGTATCCGACAATCAGTGGACCGGAGCTTCTCCAGAGCGTTCCGGACGGTGCTTACCGCTGACTTCGTTGCCTTCCTCGCCGCTCTGATCCTGTGGTTGCTGACTGTCGGAGACGTGCGCGGGTTCGCCTTCATGCTCGGGCTCTCGACGGTGCTGGACGTGTTCACCGCCTACTTCTTCATACGCCCCATGGTGATCATCGTCGGCCGGCGTCGGGCCTTCACCGAGGCGCGGTTCCTCGGCATGGCCAAGGGCCTCGGTGCCCGGACCACGACCAGGGAGGCGTGAGGTGACTCACAGCCCGCGCAGGGCTTTCACCCGACTGTTCCGGGGCGAGACGTCGTTCGATTTCGCAGGCAGGTGGAAGACCTGGTTCGCGATCTCCGGCGTGATCATCCTGGCCGGGCTCATCTCCCTGTCCACCCGCGGCTTGAACTTCTCCATCGATTTCAAGGGCGGGACGGTATGGCAAGTTCCGTCCAACGCGAGCGTTTCCCAGGCCCGCTCGGTCGTCAACTCGGCGGTGCCGGGTTTCGGGCAGGCGACCATCGAGGTGCTGACCAACACCCAAACGCACCAGCGGACCATCAAGGTCGCCGCGCCAGCGAAGCTCACCGGCCAGTCCACCAAGATCTCGGCGGTCACCGAGGGGCTGGCGAAGATGGCCCACGTGCCGACCGACGAAGTGCAGGTCGACGCGATCGGCCCGTCGTGGGGCTCGGACATCACTCACAAGGCGATCGAGGCGGTGATCGTCTTCTTGGTGGTAGTCGCCGGCTACATCTGGCTGCGCTTCGAAGGAAAGATGGCCGTTGCGGCTCTGGTCGCGTTGGTGCACGACATCCTCATCACCGCCGGCATCTACTCCCTCTTAGGGTTCGAGGTGAGTCCTGACACGGTCATCGCCTTCCTGACCATCCTCGGCTACTCGCTATACGACACCATCGTCGTGTTCGACCGGGTGCAGGAGAACACCCGCGGCCTCGCGTCGACCAACCGCCTCACCTACACCGACACGGTGAACCTCTCGATGAACCAGGTCCTGGCCCGGTCGCTGAACACCTCGCTGGTCGCGATCCTGCCGATCACCTCGATCCTCGTGATCGGAGCCTGGATCCTCGGCGCCACCGGCCTGCAGACCTTCGGTCTCGCCCTGTTCGTCGGTCTCACTTGTGGCGCGTACTCGTCGATCTTCATCGCCTCGCCTCTGCTCGCTCTGATGAAAGAACGCGAGCCCCGCTACGCGGAGATCCGCCGGCGGCTCCAAAACGTCACGCCCGCATCGGCTGCATCCCGCCGGCTGACCCCCGCGGCCGCGGCGGCCGGGGCAGTGGCCGCACCGGCCGCGCAACCGGTGAGTGTCGGGGCGGACGCCAGAAGCAGCAGAAGCTCCCGGAGCGGCCAGGTGCCCGGTGGTAACGGCGGCGTCGGCAGCCTGGAAATGCCAGATCGAACCGGACCCGACGGCGACGACGACGATGCACGCCCAGCAGCGACCGCGTCGCCGGCCGGCGGCAGCGCCGATGCAGGTGCGGGTGCAGGCGCGGTGGCAGGTGCGGGCGCCCCGGCACCGGGGACCTCAATCCCCCCCAGGTCGGGCAACCGGCCCCCGCCCCGACCGAGGAAGAAGGGCCGCCGTCGCTGACAAGCGGCCCGCAGCGGTAGGACGCTGATCTGTGTCCGCCGGCTTACCAACCCGTACCGTGCACGGTTGGCGACCGGCAAACCACTACCTTGGAGGCATGGAGGACGGTCTGGGTTGGCTGAAGGATTACATCCGCGACATCCCGGACTTCCCGCAGCACGGCGTAGTTTTCAAGGACATAACGCCTTTACTGGCTGACGGGGACGCTTTAGCCAGCTGCGTGGAGTCGTTGTCGGCGGCTTTCTCCGACCGCCCGATCGACAAGGTCATCGGAATTGAAGCTCGCGGCTTCATCATCGCCGCGCCGGTGGCGGTGAGCCTCGGCGCCGGCTTTGTACCGGTCCGCAAATCCGGAAAACTCCCCTGGAACGTGCACCGCGAGCAATACCAGCTGGAGTACGGCACCGACGCGCTGGAGGTCCACAGCGACGGCGTGTCGGCAGGGGAGCGGGTGCTGATCCTCGACGACGTCCTCGCGACCGGCGGAACGGCCGCGGCCACGGCGAAACTGGTCTCGGCTCTGGGCGCCGAGGCGATCGGTTTCGGCTGCGTGATCGAGCTCGCCTTCCTCGGCGGCCGAGGGAAGCTTGGCGACCTCGATGCTGTTTCATTATTGAGGTATGAGTGAAAAGGGAGCACGCACGGTGACCCGCACGGAGAGCCCGAACCGGGCTCGAGCCGTCGCGACGGTCGAGCGCGTCCTTCCGTGGCGCCGGCAGGTTCAGACCGACGACGCCCTGCGCCCGCTCCTTAGCGCGTTCAGGGAGCGTCACCCGAAGGACGAGACCGCCCTCATCGTCAGGGCCTACGAGGCGGCGGCCGGGGCCCACCACGGCCAGTTGCGAAACTCCGGCGAGGCGTACATATCCCACCCGTTGTCCGTGGCGACCATCCTCGCCGGACTGGGTCTCGACGACATCACCATCGCGGCTGCGCTGCTTCACGACGCAGTGGAGGACACCGGTTTCGGGTTGGCCGAGATCGAGGCCGAGTTCGGCTCCGACGTCGCGTCGATCGTCGACGGGGTGACCAAGCTGGACCGGGTCCGTTTCGACTCCCGCCAAGCGCAGCAGGCGGCCACCATGCGCAAGATGCTCGTTGCGA
>CAZCCS010000099.1:0-9294 GCA_964497005.1 uncultured Acidimicrobiaceae bacterium
TCGGTCAGGTCGCGCCAAACCCCAGACACCCCCTTCACCTGCGCCTGGCCACCGAGCTTTCCTTCAGTGCCCACCTCACGGGCCACTCTGGTCACCTCGTCGGCAAACGAGGACAACTGATCCACCATCCTGTTGACGGCGACGCCGATTCGTCGGAACTCGCCTTTCACCGGCTGGCCGTCGATTTCGACCGCCATCTGCTGGGAGAGGTCGCCTGCAGCGACGGCCTCGATCACTCGAGCCACTTCGGTGGTCGGTCGCACGAGGTCGTCGATCAGGCTGTTGATCGCGTCGACCGAATAGGCCCAATCGCCCCCGCCGGCCGAGGCGGGGAGCCGCTCGGCCATCCGGCCTTCCCGGCCAATGAGTCGGCTGATCCTGGCGAGTTGCAGCGCTTGCTGTTCTTGAAGCGCGGCAAGCTCGTTGATCTTGGATGCCAGGCTGCCAAAGGGTCCTGGTATTACGCGGACGCGCGCCGAGAACTGCCCGTCGAGCAAGCGGTCCACTGCTGCCGCGAGCTCGGCGATGTCCGCCTGCTCCGACGTTGCAGTGCGCCTAGCTGTCTTCGGGGTGGCGCCGCCCCCCTGAGCGGTCGTAGTTGCCAACCCTCTCCTCCCTGCCCTCCAACCCGGCCACCGCCGGAACCAATCGCCCGTCTAGTATCACACAGACGCGGAGGCCGAGCAGGCAGGAAACAATACGATGAGCGTCGATAGAGCAGCGGCCGGGGAGATAACCGCTTTCTCTATTTTCCTGGACCCGGTCCCCGAGTCGTCCAGGGTCGCTCGGCGGTTCGTTTCGAGCCGACTCGCTGACGAGCGCTGGGACTCGATCAAGGACACCGCGGTGCTGCTAACCAGTGAGCTGGTAACCAACGCGTTCATCCATTCGGCAAGCCCGGCGGAGGTCAGCGTCTCACTGACCGACGAGGCGACCATCTGCGTCCGCGACGCCGATACCGGACCGCTCCTCGCCCGAACCGCGGGCGAATTCGACGAGGGCGGAAGGGGTATGTTCCTCGTCGACCAGCTCGCCGACCGTTGGGGCACAGAGCACTACCGCGGCCGCAAGACGGTCTGGTTCTGCCTTCGGCCTTCGAACGAAGGCTCTGCGGTGTCAGGAGAGAAAGACACGGGCGTCGCGTCCCCCCAGCCGGACCTGCCGCCGGCGCTGGTCGCGGATCGGCGTCTGGAACTTCTGGTGATGGCCCGGGAGCTGGAAACGCTTCTGACACCGCGCGAGCAGGTCGCGGAAATCCTCGAGCGAACCGTCAACGCCCTCGACGCAAGCGGAGCGGTCCTCGACGCGGGAGCAGCACTGGGAGAGCCGGTTAGCACGGGGAGGCTCGAGGGATGGTCCCACCAGCAGCGCCTCGAAGTCGGCGGCGAACCTTACGGGTATCTCGACGTCCTCGCCGACCGCCAGTTCGGAACGGAGGAGGAGGCGTTCGTACGGCTCGCCGCGCAACGCCTGGCACTTTGCCTGGCGACCAACCAACTGCTCGATGCGTCCCGCAAGCGCCACTCTGACATCCAGCTTCTTGCCGAGGCGACCGAGCTGCTGGCTGGCTCCGTCAGCCTCGCCCACGTGCTGAGCCTGACGGTGCAGATCGCCGTGCCGAACCTGTCCGAGTGGGCTGCTGCATACATCGTTGACGAGCGCGCCAGGCCAGAGCGGGTCACTGCGGCCCACACCGACGAGAGCAGGCTCGACCCGGTCCTCGCCTTCCTTGATAACGATCCCGAGCTCGACCTCGTTCTGCAGACAGCCGTGCAGAGCGACGGACCCGTTCGATTGCCGGGCGCCATCTCAATCGACGGCGAACCGCATCATGCGATGGTGGTTCCCCTCGTGTCGCGACGAGAGACGTTGGGGCTCCTCCTCCTCGGCCGGAAGGACCCGCCCGATCCTGCGGCTCACTTGGCGATATTGGAGCTGAGCCGGCGGGTTGGACTCGCACTCGAAAACGCGAGGCTCCATGAACAGGTCACCGAAGCGGCGGATGCGCTGCAGGCGTCGCTGGTGCCGACAGAGTTGCCCAAGCTCGCCGGTCTCGAACTCGCCGCCAGTTACCACGCTGCAACGCCTTCGGTCGCGGTTGGCGGCGATTTCTACGACGCGTTCCAGCTGAACGACCAATCGGTCATACTCATCGTCGGCGACGTTTGCGGAAAAGGACCGGCCGCGGCCGCCATGGCCCGCACAAGCCGGGACGTGCTGCGCCTCTTGCTCGAAGACGGCTGGTCCATAGTTGACGCGTTACGCCGGCTTAACCGGGCCCTTCAGGACCACTCCCGCGATGAGAGGTTCTGCACCATCGCAGTCGTCCGCTTCCGTCCAGACGACCCCGATGGTCGGCTTACCGTCTGTCTCGCAGGCCACCCACCTCCCCTCGTGGTTGGAGCTTCTGGAGCGGTCAAGCCGATCGGGGTGCCCGGCGGGATCCTCGGCGTGCTGCCAGACCATGCCCTGCGCCTCGAAGAAGTCGAGTGCACCCTCGGAGCCGGAGAAAGCCTCGTGCTCTACACCGACGGGGTAACCGAAGCGCGGCGCGGGCCCGAGTTCTTTGGGGTTGACAACTTGACCGCCCGTCTCATCGACGTCGCCGACGCAAGCGCTCAACGGATCGCCGAATCCGTCCACGACGCCGCGGCGAGGTTCAGCTCTAATCCGCTCCGAGACGATCTCGCCGTGCTCGTCGCAAAGAGAAAGCCGAATGTCTAATTGCTAGTTGCCGGTTAGTTGCCGGCGCTCCGATGCTCTGCTTTCCGGCCCTTCGAGGGTCTGCGTAATGGTCCTTCGAGGCCGTGCTCGATCAGGTCGAGTGCCTGGTCGGTCAAGGCATGGAGGTCATCTTTGCCCGATGACCGCACCCACTGTGTCAGAGCCGCCCGGAAAGCACCGACGATGATTGCAGCAGCGGTCCGCGGCATGAGGTCGCCGGCGTCGACACCAACCTGTCTGGCGACAGCATGGGCGAGACCCCGTTCCCACTGGGTGAGGAACTCCAGGTTGCGGGCGGCCAGGTTGGTGGGTGTTTCCCGGATGACCTTCGACCGGGCGAGCACCACTTCGGAGCGCTCGATATACCAGTCGGCAATCTGGTGCAGCCCGGACCTAATCGCTTCCATCGAGTCGTCGGGACCGGTCGCCTCGAGCGTGACTATCAACCTGGCGTTGAGCTCCGGGTACTCCGCGAGGAGGGCGTCCTCCTTGGTCTCGAAGTACCGGAAGAAGGTCCTGCGCGACACCCCGGCGGCGTTGACGATCTCCTCGACCGTGACTCCTTCGAATCCACGGTCGTAGAAGAGTCGAAGGGCCGCGTCGGCGATCTCCGCCCTGGCTCTGGCCTTGTTGCGTTCACGCAGGCTCGGGGCTTCGGTACCCCTCATACCCGAATGCTAGCAACCCGGGTGTACCAAATGTCACATCGGCATGCGTTGACTTTTAGATACCGGCTGCTATTATGGCACTCAGTGTCAACCTTGGAGAGTTTGACGTGATCGAGATCCATTCGGCATTCGTTTCGCAGGTAGAGCACATCGGTTTCGCCGACCTGGCGGACGCGGCCGACGAGCTGACCGGACATGAGATCACCTCGGGCTCGGCCCGCCTTACCGTCCGCCAGCGTTCTGGCTCCGGCCTCGCCGGCGCGGTTTGCTACAGCGGGACGCTTCGGACCGGATCCCTCCTGATCCCCGCGGTCAAAGTCGAAGTAGTCGTGTCACCGTGGTCCGCCGGAAAGAGCGAGATCGGGATCCGCCCCTTGGCCAACCTGGGCCACACCGAGTCTTTCCGCGCTAACCGGTTCTACAACGCAGCCCGCGCCGTCCTCCCGGCTCTGGTCGACGAGCTGCGTTCCCAGCTGCATGAAGACACCTCCGCAGGACTGGTGCTCGCGGCCTGAGCCGGCGTTCACCAAACACTTCGCCGCCCTTCCCCCAAGGGCGCAACAAGAGGGCCGCACATCCCCCCGGTGCGGCCCTCTTCCTATTGCGCCGAGAGGACGTGTTTTTCTATTGGGTGGCGCAGGGTGAGCCTAAAGTGAACTTGTGCCAGGGGCGTCGGCAATCAACCTCGAGGAATCGAACCCGGGCCTGCACCTCTGCGCCTTCTACAAGGCTGAGGACCAGCTAGAGCGGGTCGCCGGGACGTTCGTCCGCGCAGGTATCGCCGCAGGTGATCGGGTTCTGTACGTCTCCTCGGTAGGTGACCCGGCTCCGATCTGTGACGCTCTGGAGACGCGCGGCGTGGACTCGCAACGCGCACTCGAAACCGGCCAGCTGATGTTCCGGTGCTCCGACGAGGTGTACGGAACCGGGGGCAGGATCGATTTGGACGAGTTGGCGGAAGGTTTCAGGGAAGCGGGCCGCCGAGCGCGCTCGGAGGGATTTCCGGGTCTGAGGGTCGCCGCTGAGATGGGGAGCTTCCTCCGACTGCTCGGTTCGATCGATCAGTTGCTGGCGTGGGAGCGCTTCGCCACCCAGCTCCAGGCCGAAGAAGGGATCACCTCGGTCTGCCAGTACGACTTGGCGGACCTCTCCGCGGAGGATGCCGCCTTGCTCGATAACGAGCACGCCGGCCGTTCACCGTTCGAAGCGGCCGTTCCGATGGCCAGCTTCACGGCGACCCGGGAACCCTTTGGTCTAAGCGTCGCGGGAGAGGTCGACGTGTCCAACCGAAAGGTCTTCGCCCGAGCGCTGACCGCCTGCGCTGATGGTCGTAGTTCGTTCAGCATCGACGTGGAGCAGCTGGAGTTTGCCGACGTGGGCTTCCTCGAGGTCATTTTCGGCCTTGCCCGCCAGCTGCCCCCGGACGGGGTGATCCGCATACCGAACGCCTCGAAGCGCTTGAGACGGCTGATCGAAGTCGCCGGTCTCGAAGATCCACGGGTCCTGGTCGAATCCTGAGCCTCACGGCCTTTGTTCTCGCAGGCGGCGGAAGCCTCGGGGCGGTCGAGGCCGGGATGCTGTTGGCGCTCGCCGAGCAGGACATAGCTCCGGACCTCATCGTCGGAACTTCCGCAGGTGCGATCAACGCCGCCTGGATCGCTGAGAGGCCAGGCCTGGACGGCGCTCGCCAATTGGCTGACATCTGGCGCACCATCCGCCGGAGGGATGTGTTCCCTGTGAATCCACTGCTCGGGCTGCTTGGTCTGCTCGGCCGGCGCGACTACCTGGTTGGATCCGGCCGGCTCCGCGGTCTTCTGGCCACGCACCTCAGACTCGAGAGGTTGGAGCAGAGCCCGACTCCGCTGCGGGTCGTCGCAACGGAGATCACGACTGGGCTTGAGGTGGTCATCGATGAGGGACCTGCGATCGACGCAGTCACCGCGAGCGCGGCGATTCCCTCGGTGTTCCCAACGGTGACCGTCGACGGCCGGCATCTGGTGGACGGCGGCGTCGCAGACAACACGCCGATCAGCTACGCGATCGGCGCCGGCGCCTCAACGGTCTACGTCCTGCCGACCGGCTACGCATGCTCCTTGGACCAACCGCCCCGCGGCGCGCTCGCGATCGCCCTTCAGGCCATCAACTTGCTCGTGCAGCAGCGACTTCGCGCGGACGTGGAGCAGTACCGAGAGACCGCGAGCTTGCGGGTGATCCCTCCGCTGTGCCCGCTCAATGTGTCGCCCCTTGACTTCTCGCACACCTCAGAGCTGATCGACCGGGCCTACCACACCACGCGGGAGTGGTTCGCACTGGGTCAGCCCCGGCGTGACGAGCCGGCGGTCCTTGATTTTCACGACCACAGCCAAAAGCGAACATCGTCCTGAGGCGGCATTGACGTCAGGCGACGGTTCGTTTGGTGAAGCGCGGAGGGCCGAAGCTGACGGCCTCGTGCAATAACGTAACAACGGCCTTTCGGCGCGGACGAATATTGTTACGTAATCGCGCTATGCGAGCACTTTCGTCACGCGATTTCGCCGCCGGCGAGAGCCGGTGTTACGAAAGTGCTTGGCGTCGCCGGCGTCGCCGATGTTGCCAGCCTCACCGGCGTTGCCGGCCTCGCCAGCCTCGCCAGCCTCGCCGGCATCGCCGGCGTCACCGCGTCGCCGGCTCCCGCGCTGCTATCTTCCGCCACGATGCCAGGGAGCACTCCGGAACAGCACAAAGCCGTAGTGGACGTAGTCGTTCGTTGCGCTGCGGCCTTCGACCGTCGGGAGTGGGAAGCCCTCGATGAGGTCTTTACCGTGGACGCCACGGCGTACGGAGTCGAAGGTCGCGACGCGGCGGTGCGCTTCGTCCGAGGATTTTTGGGCGGTTGCGGCCCTTCCCAGCACTTGCTGGGCAACCATCACGTGGTCGTCGATGGAGAGAGCGCGAAGTCCGTCTGCAAGGCGAGGGTGTTTCACGTCGGAGCAGGCGACCGGTCACATCTGACATACGAATGCTTCGGTAACTACTGGGACGACCTGGTCCTCACCGACTCGGGCTGGAGGATCGCGACCCGGGCGTTCGAAGTGACGATCACCCTCGGTGACGCGTCGGTCCTTCAGCCGGGATGAACGGGCATCGCGCGCGCCTCGACCATCCTGCGCATCCCCTCGCGCCAGGGCACCCGGGTTCTCCCGAGCACCTCGTGCATCAGGGTCGTGTCAGGCCAGAGCGGCCACGGCGCCCGCTCGTCGTAGCGGAAGCTGACGGGCTTACCGACGAGCTCGCCGAGGTAGGTGCAGTAGTCCTCGGCGCTCACCGTTTCGCTTCCTGCCCAGTTCACTACCACGGGAGGGACTGAAGCCACCTCTAGCGCCCGGATGCCGAACCTCACGTAGTCATCCTCGTATATGGGGTTGTAGTTGTTCGGCTTGTCGGGATGCAGGACGATGTCCTTGCCGGCGCGGATGCGCTCGAGGCGGTCGGCCGGCGCCCCGCCGAGCGGACCGTAGGTCGAGAAGATACGAATGATCGTCAAGGGAACGCCGTGCTCCATCGAGGCAAACTGGGCGACGGCCTCCGCCGCGATCTTGGAAAGGCTGTAGTTCCCGAGATGCACGCCAGGGGGATCGTCCTCTTTGAGTGGGCGGCGCCCTTGGTACGCGTACGCAGACCCAGTCGAGCAGAAGACGAAACCCGCTACTCCTTTGGAGGCGGCGACAAGCCGTCCGGTGACTTGGGCGTTGACCTCAAAAGTCTTCTGCCAATCGGAGACTGTGTCGCGCCCCAAGCGCGCCGCGGCGTGAAAGACGTGGGTGACGCCGTCAATCAAAGAATCCGGTTCCAGATCTGCGATATCACCGACTATGGGCACGATGCCTGCTGCCCGCAGTCGTTCCTCGTCTCCTGGGTGGCTGCATCGGGCCAGCCCGTAGACGGTGTGACTCCGGGCAAGTTCGCGGGCGATAGGGAAAGCAACCCGTCCGGTCGCGCCGGTAACGAGCACCGTCCAGCTGCCCTTGGACGACTCGGTCGTGGCGACCCTCCTCCCTTAACCCGGCGGCGATAACTCTCAGAGCCGAGGGCAACGATAGTGCCCTAGGGTTCGGGCATGGACGACGTTCAGAACCGCCTCGACGCGGCATGGAAGGCTTGGACCGAGGCTCAAGAGGCCGCCATCGAGACCGTGCGGACAGCGGAGGCCGTTCCACGAACCGACACCGACGTTGCCGAGGGCTACCGATGGATAACCAGGATCAGCTCTCTGGCGCAGGAGTGGTTTATCGAGAAGTCAGATCCGCTGCACCCCCAGCTCTTCCAGTCCCAGAGCGAGTACAGGAAGCTCCTCGTCGACAATCCCGACACGCGGTATGCGTTCTCTGCGATAGACGACTCGAAGACTTACAGACTCGTCGGGACTCGCGGAGAGGCGGCCTATGTCGGGCTGACATTCGGAACCCCCATCGGGAAAGGCGCGGTAGGCGGGCGGACCGGTACCACCGTGCAGGCCCACGTCGACCAGTTCGACCTGGGACCGAACGGAGAAGTGGACATACTGATCGTTCCGGAAGGCCAGGCTGCTGACTATCAAGTGGACAACGTGATCCTTGTGCCGCCGGGCACCGGGCAGCTGGCCGTGCGCGAGACCTTCTTCGACCGGGTAAACGACAAACCGGCCGATCTGCGAATCGAGCTCGTCGGTGAGGTTCCACCCCCGATCCTCGGTGTGGAGGAGATCGCAGGGAAACTGGAGTTCGCCGCTCTGTTCGTGCAGTTCGTCGCGGCTACCGCGGTGAACATGTGGCACGACACCGAGGGCAACGTCAACCGTTTGGGGGGCACTGCCGGATCCGAGCACGTCTCGGCGCAAGAAGATGAGGTGCGCTCGCACAGCAACGCCGAGATGACCTACCACGGCGGGCGGTGGGTGCTCGGGGAGGACGAGGCTCTTGTGGTCACAGTCCACAACCCCCCTAACGAGTTTCTGTATTGGGGACTCACCACGGCGTCGGCGTGGATGGAGAGCCTCGACTACCGCTACACGACGACCTGCCTCAACAATCACACCGCCGAGCGTTCGGCCGACGGCGACTGGCGCCTAGTCATCTCGCCGAGAGACCCCGGAGTGGCGAACTGGATCGACACTGGCGGCCGGAAAGCGGGCTACATGATCGTCCGCTGGGTGCTCGCCGATCACCCTCCCCACCCGACGTGCGAGCTGGTCCCGATCGACAGCCTCCAACGCTGAAGTCGTCACACCTCGGAAGTAACCCGGAAACGCTCCATATACTCGGCGACGAGGGCGCGATGCTGCACCAGATCGAGTCCGGTGTCCTCGAATCGGTATTGATGCTCCGGGGTGGCGCGATGCTCGTGCCTCGAATCGACGTAGGCCCGAAGTCTCGTTAGCGTCTCGTCGGACATCCCGAGTTCCCAACTCTCGTAGAGGTCGCTGACGACTCCGATGGGATCGGCGACGAGGTCCTTGTAGCGAACGTCGGTGATCTGATCGGTCGGAAGGTTGCCCGAATCACGTTCCTTGGTAACCGCGTTCATCTGCAGCTCGACACCCATACACAAGAACTCGACGAGATCCTGATGAGCTACTCGGTTCGAATGCATCCAATGAAGGGTCGCCATCGTGTCGGCGAGCGACCCGACCACTTTGAGCGGATCGCGATGTGTCATCACGACCCTGGCGTCGGGGTAGGTGGAGAACACGAGCGGCAGGTGGGACAGGTGTGACGGGGCCTTGACGACCCAACGCTCGGTAGGGCGAGCCCATTGCAGGGTCTGAAGCATGCGTCGGTGCCAGTCGTAAATAGGCGTCTGGTCGATCCCGGACTTCCAGATCGTGTAACTGGGAACGTTGTAGATACCAGTAAAGATGTCGCTCGAAAACTGGTGAGCGAAGGCG
>CAZCCS010000100.1:0-1692 GCA_964497005.1 uncultured Acidimicrobiaceae bacterium
TGTTGGCTGGGCGCGTCCTCGTGCTGGCTGTACTCGACCGGTATGCCCATGTCTTCGAGGGTGAGCACGGTCTCGCGGCGCAGCTCGGCGGCGAGGTTGTTCGTCGTCAGGTCGAAGTAAGAGCCGCGGTCGAGGGGGATCGGGACGCTGCCGTCGGCGGTGGTTCCTGGCGGCGTGGCGAAGTAGAAGTACTCCAACTCCGGCGCGACGAAGAAGGAGAAACCCAGTCCCCTCGCCCGCTCGAGCGCCCTGCGCAAGACGTGCCGGGGGTCCCCTTCGAAGGGCGTGCCGTCGAGGTTGACGACGTCGCATACAACCCGGGCCACCGGGGCACCGTCGGTGAGGTAGGGGAGAAGCTGGAAGGTCTTGGCGTCGGGCATGGCGAGCACATCGCTCTCCTGAACCCGGCTGAACCCGTCGATGGTGGAGCCGTCGAAGGTCATTCCCTCGGCGAGGGCGTTCTCGAGCTCGGCCGGGGTGATCTGGAAAGACTTCGGCGTGCCGAGGACATCGGTGAACCACATCTGGACGAAGCGGACACCGCGCTCCTCCACCGTTCGCAATACGTAGTCCTGCTGGCGTTCCACAGCCCGCAAGGTTAGGTGGCACCAGGGACATCCTTCGATGTCGCACTGCGTGGGGGCCCGTGATGTCACACAGCGTTCACATTTCCGAAAACGTGGCTTGACGAGGCCGTGCAATGATGTCGATCCCGAAAGGCCCCTTCGGGACCGGGGCAACAGTCACATTCCCACGTCAGAGTCACAGGAGCACACGCGTGAGCATCAAGGCCGAGTACATCTGGATCGACGGCACCGAGCC
Source organism: uncultured Acidimicrobiaceae bacterium (assembly GCA_964497005.1). GTDB lineage: Bacteria > Actinomycetota > Acidimicrobiia > Acidimicrobiales > Palsa-688 > DASUWA01. The sequence goes on from CAZCCS010000100.1 coordinate 823, forward strand.
GACTTCCCTCCTGCGCTCGAAGACCAAGATCCTGAGCCAAGGCGGTCCGGCCGAGAGCCTGCCCATCTGGGGCTTCGACGGCTCGAGCACCAACCAGGCGCCGGGCAAGGCCTCCGACTGCGTGCTCAAGCCGGTGTTCTCTTGTCCCGACCCGATCCGCGGAGGGGACAACCTGCTCGTGTTGGCCGAGGTGCTCCTCACCGACTTCACGCCTCACCCGACCAACACCCGGTCGTCACTCGTGGACCTGGTGGCGAAGTACGCCGACCAGGAGCCGCTGTTTGGGATCGAGCAGGAGTACACGCTGTTCAAGGGGAGCCGGCCGCTTGGTTTTCCCGACCACACCGGCTACCCGGCACCACAAGGCCCCTACTACTGCGGCGTCGGCGCCGACGACATCTACGGTCGGCCGCTCGTAGAGGCCCATCTGGACGCGTGCCTGTCCGCGGGCTTGAGCATCTCGGGCATCAACGCTGAGGTCATGCCGGGCCAGTGGGAGTTCCAGGTTGGGCCGCTCGGGCCCATAGACGTGGCCGACCAGCTTTGGGTGGCCCGATGGATTCTCCACCGCCTCGGAGAGGACTTCGACATCTCGGTGACCCTCGACCCCAAGCCGGTCCGGGGCGACTGGAACGGCGCCGGCGCCCACACGAACTTCTCGACCAATCAGATGCGCGAGTCCTACGAGGCGGTCATCACTGCCGCTGAGGCGCTCGGCAAGAACCCCGACGAGCACATCGCCGCCTACGGGCACGGCATCGAGGAGCGGCTCACCGGCGCCCACGAGACCGCCCACTACACCGAGTTCAGCTACGGCGTCTCCGACCGGGGCGCTTCGGTCCGAATCCCGTGGCAGGTCGAGAAGGACGG
>CAZCCS010000100.1:1702-9277 GCA_964497005.1 uncultured Acidimicrobiaceae bacterium
CCGCCGGCCCAACGCCAACATGGACCCGTACATGGTCACCAAGCTGATCGTCGGGACCTGCTGCGCCGCTCTCGCGTAGCGCCGGGGCGGAGGCTGGCGGGGTCGACCGGCTCCGGGTTTCCTCTCTGGCCGGGATGCAGAACTGGCCAGAGTTCCGGCGGCGCTTGAGCCAGAGAACGCCAATGTCGTCCACTTGTGTCGAAGTGTCCGCGCGCAACTGGCCACGATTGGGTGAGCTAGCCGAACACGGGTCCCCAACCCTGGCCACTTGTGCGCCTCGCCCATGCCCCGCTGTGAACCGCCCGCCCCACTAGCGCAATGCCCGCCAACCCTGTCGTAGACGGCCTTCTCCTTCTGCAAGACTGCGGGCCGGCGGTGGCGAGGGTCACCGCCTGTTCTCCGCAACGGGGGTTGTGATCGGATGGGTTTCGCCAAGCGCACGCCGGAAGAGGTCCTGAGCCTGGTTCAGTCCGAGGGCATCGAGATCGTCGACTACCGATTCTCCGACCTGCCGGGTCTCATGCAGCACTACTCCATGCCGGCGCACGAGTTGACGCTCGACAGTTTCGAGGAGGGTTCCGGTTTCGACGGGTCCTCGATCCGTGGGTTCCAGGAGATTCAGGAATCAGACATGCTCCTGGTCCCAGACCCGAACACCGCGGTCATAGACCCGTTCCGCCAGCACAAGACCCTCAACCTCAACTGCTTCGTGCGCGACCCGGTCACCGGCGAGTCCTACTCCCGCGACCCGCGTTACGTCGCCAAGAAGGCGGAGGAGTACCTGATCTCGACCGGTGTCGCCGACACCGCCTATTTCGGGCCGGAGGCGGAGTTCTTCGTCTTCAACGACATCCGTTTCGACCAGAACTCCCATGAGGGCTACTACCACATCGACTCCGTCGAGGGGATCTGGAACTCCGGCAAGGACGAGGGGCCCAACCTCGGTTTCAAGCCCCGCTACAAGGAGGGGTACTTCCCGGTCCCTCCGATGGACCACTTCCAGGACCTCCGCTCAGAGATGATCCTGACCATGGAGAAGCTCGGCATCGAGATCGAGATCCAGCACCACGAGGTCGGCACGGCCGGCCAGGCGGAGATCGACATGCGCTTCGACACGCTCTCCGCGATGGCCGACAAGCTGATGCTCTACAAGTACGTGGTGAAGAGCGACGCCCGGGCCCACGGCCAGTCCGCGACCTTCATGCCAAAACCGATCTTCGCCGACAACGGTTCGGGCATGCACGTGCACTCGTCGTTGTGGAAGGGCGGCGAGCCGCTGTTCTACTCGGAGCTCGGATACGCCGGCCTGTCGGACCTCGGCCGGTGGTACATCGGAGGTCTGCTGGCCCATGCGCCGGCGATCCTGGCGTTTGCTGCCCCGACGACCAACAGCTACAAGCGCCTGGTCCCCGGGTACGAGGCCCCGGTCAACCTGGTCTACAGCCAGCGCAACCGCTCGGCCGCCTGCCGCATACCTCTTTACTCCAAGAGTCCCAAGGCCAAGCGGGTCGAGTTCCGGTGCCCGGACCCTTCGTGCAATCCGTACCTGGCTTTCTCGGCGATCATGATGGCCGGGCTCGACGGCGTGCTCAACAAGATCGAGCCGCCGGACCCGGTCGACAAGGACCTCTACGACCTCCCGCCGGAGGAACTCGCCCAGGTCCCGACGGTCCCCGGTTCACTCGACGAGTCACTGCGAGCGCTCGAGACCGACAACGACTTCCTCCGCGCCGGCGGCGTCTTCACCGACGACCTCATCGAAACGTGGATCTCCTACAAGCGCGAGCACGAGATCGACCCCGTTCGGCTGCGTCCCCATCCCTGGGAGTTCATGCTCTACTACGATATATAGGCAGAAGGGCCGTGGCCGAGGCGTCGTAACACCGCTGTCGTCGCGATCAAGACGGCGATGCCGGCAAGGCCGATGAGGATCGTCGCTCCGAGAACCTTGGAGGGCAGCTCCAAGGCGTAGAAGTTGCGTATCAGAGCGGATGGGAAAAGTAGAACGAAGCTGAGAATCATGAAGCCCACCAGCACCGCGCGTCGCCAGGTCAGCGGGAGCGCCAGGATCACGAGCACGCACAGACTGAGCATGAGCGCGACCAAAGTGGCGGCGGTGCGCTGCTGCACCAGAGGTAGGTTGTGTGAGCGGGCGTTCCAATAGGCGGCGAAGATAGCGGCGGCGACAATCACGCCCGTCGGGATCGCGAAGCGCAGCACGCGGCGAACGAAGCCGGGCACATACCGTCGCAGGTTGGGTGCCAATGCTAGGAAGAACGACGGTATGCCGATCGTCAGCGTGTCGATGATGGTCAACTGGCGGGGCAGAAACGGATAGGGCCAAAGCGCGACGCCGACCGCGAGCGCCAGGAGCGTCGCCCACACAGTCTTGGTGAGGAACACGTTTGCCACTCTCTCGATGTTGGCTGTCACGCGTCGCCCCTCGCCCACGACTCCAGGCAAGTTGGCAAAGCGTCCATCGAGCAGCACCAGCTGCGCCACGGCTTTTGTGGCCGGGGCGCCCGAACCCATGGCGATTCCGATGTCGGCGAGCTTCAGGGCCAACGCGTCGTTAACCCCGTCGCCGGTCATGGCGACGGTGTGTCCGCGCATTTGCAGAGCGGTGACCATCGCCTGCTTTTGCCGAGGCGTGACGCGCCCGAATACCGAGCGTTCTTCGACCGTCGCAGCGATAGCGTCAACGTCGTCGGGCATCTCGCGTGCATCCAGTGGCTGGTCGGCGTTCGGGATGCCGACGCGCGCGGCGACGGCCCCAACCGTGCGCGGACTGTCTCCGGAGATCACTTTCATCGTGACGCCCTGCTGTGTGAAGTAGCTGATGGTCTCGGCAGCGTCGGGCCGGACCTGTTCGGCAAAGAGCACGAACGCAACCGCATGCAAGCCACTGGGGAGTTCGTCACCGTCTAGCGGCGCATCAGTGCGCGCCAGCACGAGCACTCGCGCACCAGTGGCGGCGAGGTTCGCAGCCCGGTGCAACTCCTTCGAGCGGTCATTGTCGAGCACGATCTCGGGGGCCCCCAGGACCCACGTTCCATTGCCTCCGAAACTCGCTGCGCTCCATTTACGTGCCGATGAGAAGGGCACTGAACTGGTGCGCGTCCAACCGTCGGAGGAAGGGAAGGATTCGCTGACAGCAGTGAGCGTGGTGTTGCGATTCTCGTCGTCGGCTAGCGCTCCGAGCGCAGCTTCGATAGGGACGCCATCGTCGAGCCGCTCGATCCGGTCGAAGACTACAGCTCCGTCGGTCAGAGTGCCGGTCTTGTCGAAACAGACAATGTCGACTCGCGCCAATCCCTCAACGGCTGGAAGTTCTTGGACAAGCACCTGGCGCCTCGCGAGCGTGACTGCCGCCACCCCAAACGCGATGCTGGTGAGTAAGACCAGTCCCTGCGGCACCATGGCTACCAGGCCGGCCACCGTGCCGCTCACGGTCTCGCGCCATGAGCTGCTGACCTGAAGCTGGCTGTAAACCAGCAGCCCGGCGATAGGTGGGATCGCCCAGGTTATGTAGCGCAGAATCTGGTTGATGCCCTCGATGAGCTCAGAATGCGCCGGTTGGAAGCGCCGAGCTTCCGCAGCCAGCTTGCGTGCGTAAGCGTCGGCGCCGACGCCGGTTGCCTGGTAGCGGCCCGAGCCCGAGACAACGAAACTGCCCGAGAGGATCCCACTGCCCGCGTTTTTGTCGACGGGCTCAGACTCACCGGTGAGCAAAGACTCGTCGACCTCCATACCGTCAGACGTTCGCACGACTCCGTCGGCCACGACCTGGTCACCCGTGCGGAGGTCCAGGATGTCGTCAAGCACCACCTCGTCCACGGCGATGTCACTGGTGACGCCATCGCGAATGACCCGCGCACGCGGGGCGTTGAGCACTGCGAGTTGGTCGAGGGTGCGCTTGGCACGCACCTCCTGCACGATCCCGACCAGGGAGTTGGCGACCAGCACGATCCCGAACAGCGCATCTCGCAACTGCCCTGTAGCCAGAATCGCCGCCAGCAGTACGCCGAGAATGAAGTTGAAACGGGTGAAGACGTTTGCCCGGACGATCTCCGCGAACGATCGGCTAGTGCGCTCGCCACTGGCGTTGGTTTGACCCCGGGCCACACGAGCGGCAACGTCGTCGTCGCTGAGGCCAGTAGTTCGGGTGGCGACAGTCGGAACGTTCATTTCACGCTGCGAGACCTGTGGTGGACTTGGTAGTCACGCTGTCTGCATCAGAGCCTACGGCGAAGCCGCAGCGCAACGCGTATGTTCGGCTTGTCCCAGCCGACGGACGCCGCGGGCGCCAGAAAGCCAAGCTGAGGATCCGAGGAGACTAGGAGTAACCCGCACATGAGCGCAGGCGACCCAACGCCCGAGCAGCATGACCGTCGACCCATTCGGGTTGTTGTCGGTGTGGACGGTTCCGGAGACTCGGACGACGCGCTGGCCTGGGCAGCGAGAGAAGCCCGGATGCGCACCGCGATCCTCGAGGTCGTGCACGCGTCCGCCTACCGTTCCGCCTTGCTCGAGCAGTTCCCGGAGGAGCTAGCCCGCGAGAAGTCGATCCTCGACCGAGCGGTCGCGCGAGCTTCCACACTCGAGCCAACTATCGAAGTGACCGGACGAAGCGTCGAACCGCCAGCAGCGAAGGCGCTTATTGAGATCAGCGATGATGCGGACCTCCTCGTCGTAGGATCACGAGGGCTAGGGGGCTTCCGGGAGCTCGAGCTTGGCTCGGTCAGCCAACAGTGCGCTCAACACGCCCGTTGCCCAGTCGCGATCGTCCGTCCGCAGCAGCACTAGATCGATCTTGAAGGTGCGGTCGAGCGCACGCCCCGCCCGGGTGGGGCGTTCATAACCCGGGGACGGCCCGGGCTTCCGCCAGCGGTGTGTCACCTGGCCTGGCGGACGAGCAGCCAACACCTTTGAGTGAAGAGGCGGTTGGTTTCGCTACTGTCGTTGGCCTACGGTGGGAACGTGGCCATGACCCGCCGCTCGTCGATGTGGTCGATCGCCTTGACCGCGTTCGTCGGCGCATGGCTCGGCCACTTTGTCGAGTACGTGCGGGTTTCGGGATGGCAGGCCGGCCTCGGAGAGATGACGAGCTCGGTCCACAGCTACTTCCTTCCCGCGGGCGCGGCGCTCATGGCGCTTGCCGTTGCAGCGGCGATCCTGGCCCACCGAGCGTGGAAGTCGCTCGGCCAGAGAGTCCGTGCCGCGCAGATCGGATTGTGGCGGCGCCCCCGGACCCTCCCTGCCGCTTCGGCTCCTCGACGGGAGCGGCTGCCAGGCCCCTTCCAGCTGTGGTTGGTGCTCACCGTGCTTCAGACGGGCACCTGGGTCATCCAGGAGAACCTCGAGGCCGTCGCGGCGGGTCGCTCGGCACCCCTACTCGGTGTGTTGAGCGGCGTGCACTGGTTGGCCCCGCTGATCCAAGCCGAGGTTGCTCTCATCCTCGCAGCCGTCTATTGGCTAATACAGGGCTGGTTCGCCCACCGGCGGTCCCGGTTGGTCATGATCGAGCGCCTGGTCGCGCAGAGGTGGACTGCCCGGTACGGGCTGCTACCGGTACCGTCGCGTGCAGCTTCAGTGGCGTCCACGCCGCTCGACCGCTGGGGAGCGCAGCGTTGGCAGCGCCCGCCACCGGTCGTTCTCCTGCCCCTCTGACGGTTATCAAGGCGACCCGGCAAACCGAGTAGGCCTTGCGAAAAAGCCTGCGTTAGACGCAGGCACCGGCCCGCGCCCCCCAATGCCTGGGCGCGGCCACCGGCAAACAACCTCAAGTGAAGGAGACACCCATGAATCGCTTCATGCGCGCAGCTGCGGCCGCGGGCGTAGCGGGGGCTGCATGCCTAATCGGCGCGCCCGCCGCTTTCGCTCATGAGCAGCGCCAAGTTGGTGCCTATCAGCTAACGGTTGGGTGGAGTCACGAGCCCACCTACGTAGGCGAACAAAACTCCATACAACTGTTTGTCCACGACGCGAAGGGCAACCCGATAGACGACCTCGGCTCACCGCCCACAGTTCAAGTGGAGGCCATCAACGGCAGCCAGACCAGTCCACCTCTCGATTTGGCAGCTTCGTTCGACCCCGACACCGGCCTGGGTACCCACGGGGAGTTCGACGCCGCGATCATGCCGACAGTCGCGGGTAACTACACGTTCCATTTCTTCGGGACGATCAACGGACAGAAGGTCGACGAGCGGTTCACGTCTGGTCCAACCACGTTCAACACTGTTCAGGAGCCCACTGGGATTCAGTTCCCGGTGAAAGTCCCGACGGTTCCGGACCTGGCGACGTTGACTAATCGGCTTTCGTCACGAGTTGGCAATGCAACCCAAGTCGCCTCCCAGGCGTCTGATAAGGCGAACTCGGCCCACACCCTGGGCATCATCGGGGTCATCCTGGGTGCAGCCGGCCTGGTGGCCGGAGTGGCTCTCGGCGGGACGGCCTTGAGGGTTGCCCGGCGGCGACCTGCCTCCGAACCATCACCGCAGCCACAAGTCACCTCCCCGGGGGGTTAGCCAGGTCATGAGGAATCGGTGGCGCTCCCCGCGGGTCCGACGGCTCTTGGCCGTCCTCCCGGTCGCGGTGGGTGTCGCCGTTGGGGCGCTCGCCGGAGCCCAACCGGCGAGCGCCCATGCCCTCGCTGTTTCGTCAACTCCACCAGCAGGGGCGACCCTGGCCGAAGCCCCCAAGACTGTGACAATCGTGTTCAGCGAGTCCCCCGACCCTGCCCTTTCCACTATCCAGGTTCTCGATTCGGCTGGAAGCCCCCATCAAGTCGGCCACAGCACGGAGGTAGCGGGCCAGTCGAACACCCTTGAGGTGCAAGTCGGCTCTTTGGGCCCGGGCGTGTACACCGTCAGCTGGAGGACCGTGTCACGAGTGGACGGGCACCTTGCGACTGGCTCGTTCGCTTTTGGCGTGAAGGTCACTCCGACAGGCGCCGGCCTTTCCTCGGCGGTCGTGCGCGCCCCACCACCTTCGACCTGGGCTGTAGCAGCACGCTGGACGTTCTACGTGGGTGTCATGGGCTTGGTAGGAGTGACCGTTGTCGGTTTGGTTGCCGGCGCGCATCGATGGCCGCGGCGGTTGCGGTGGTTCGCGCTCGCTGGTTGGTTGTTGGCAGCAGGCGGTGTGGTCGCGCTGGAGGAACAGCAACGACGCTCCGACGGGATCCCATTGGGGAAGCTGTTCAGCTCATCGCTTGGTCACCAAGTGCTGTGGCGAGGAATTCCGCTGATTGCCACATTTGTAGGGGTGATTTGGATAATCGCAAAGCCTTCGAGCGTGGCGGCAATCGGTGTTGTCGGGGCTTCCGCAATGGTTGCGATGTTCGGAGACGTCGAGGCAAGCCACGTCTCGGGCGAGCGGTCATGGAGATGGTTTCATCTGGTGTCCCAATGGGTGCATATCGCATCCGCCGGCATCTGGATTGGAGGACTGGCGGTATTGGTGGGAGTGATCGGCACGGTCGATTCCCGGGACAGAGGGAGCTTGGTCAAACGCTTTTCGAATGTCGCGTTGGTGTCGGTGCTCGTGGTCGCCACCACAGGGGTGTTGCGCGGC
>CAZCCS010000101.1:0-9273 GCA_964497005.1 uncultured Acidimicrobiaceae bacterium
GCCGACCCCTCCGCGGACGGCCATCTCGGCGAGCGCCACCCCGAGCCCGCCATCGGAAATGTCGTGTACACCAGCGAGCGCCGCGCCGGCGGGGCCGGCCCGACCCGATACCCCTTCCGCCACGAGTTGAGTAACCACCCGAACCAGCCGGCTGTGCAGGTCCAGGTCGAGGGGTGGGAGGGTCCCTCCGCGGTGGTCCCGCAGGTGTACAGCCCACCGCGACCCGCCGAGTGAAAGCCCGTCCCCGCCGACCAGCACGATCCGGCCCCCTCGAACGAGGCTGGCGCCGGCGGGCGCGCGCTCGAGTCTGTCGACCAGGCCGAGCGTGCCCACGACAGGTGTCGGGTCGATGTCGCGGCCGCGGCTCTCGTTGTAGAGGCTCACGTTGCCGCCTATCACCGGCAGCGACAGTGCCCGGCACGCCTCCGACATTCCGTCGATCGCCTCGGACAGCTGCCACATCACCTCGGGGTGCTCAGGGTTGCCGAAGTTGAGGCAGTTCACCACTGCCACTGGCGTCGCGCCCACGCAGGCGACGTTCAGCGCCGACTCGGCAACGACCAGCGCCGTCCCGGCGCGGGGGTCGATGGCGCACCAGCGCGAGTTGCCGTCGGTGGACAGGGCGATGCCGCGGCGCTCGCCGGCGGGCGAAGGCACGCCGGGTCCCGACAGCCGGAGCAGCGCGGCGTCGCCGCCCGGCGGGACAACCGTGTTGAGGAAGAGCTGGTGGTCGTACTGGCGGTAGACCCAGGCCCTGTCCCCCGTCAGCCCGAGAAGCTCGACGAGGTCAACCCCGCAGTCGGACGGCGGCGCCAGATCGGCCGGGTCGTCCGAGCGGTTGGTCTCAAGGTCTGACGGAGGAGCGATGGGACGGTCGTAGCAGGGTGCGTCTTCGTGCAAGGACGTCGCAGGAACGTCGGCGAGGACTTCCCCGTCCCAGCCGTTCAGAATCCGAAGCCGGCCTGTCGAGGTGACCCGGCCGACGACGGCGGCGCTGACCTCCCACCGCCGGCAGACATCCACGACCCGATCGAGCGAATCGGGGCTGACGATGGCCAGCATCCGTTCCTGGCTCTCGCTCGTCATGATCTCCCAGGGCTCCATTCCGGGTTCGCGCACCCGGACAGCGGTGACGTCCACGTCCATGCCCACCCCGCCGCGGGAGGCGGTTTCGCTGGTGGCACAGGTGAGCCCCGCTCCCCCCAGGTCCTGGATGCCGACCACCAATGACTCGTCGAGAAGCTGCAGGCATGCCTCGATGAGCCGCTTCTCTTCGAACGGGTCGCCCACCTGGACGTTGGGGCGCTTGGCTTGCTCAGCCTCGCCATCGTCGCTGAAACCTGCGGACGCGAGGACACTCACCCCGCCTATCCCGTCCCGTCCGGTTGTGCTCCCCAGGAGAACCGCGAGATTTCCCTCTCCAGTGGCTCTTCCGAGAACCAGTCTGTCCACCGGCAGGACCCCGCAACAGAGGACATTGACGAGCGGATTGTCGGCGTAACAGTCGTCGAAATCGACCTCTCCACCGACAGTAGGAACTCCGACGGAGTTCCCATATCCCGATATTCCGGAGATCACGCCGGTGGCTATCCACCTGGAACGGGCGTCTTGTGGATTTCCGAACCGGAGTGGGTCCATGAGAGCGATAGGACGAGCACCCATCGTGAAGATATCGCGAAGAATGCCGCCAACTCCCGTTGCGGCCCCCTGATAAGGCTCGATCGCTGAGGGGTGATTATGACTCTCAATTCGCAGCGCGACCGCCAATCCCCCGCCCGCGTCGACTACCCCCGCGTTCTCTCCGGGACCCACCAGGACCCGGGCGCCCTCTGTGGGCAACCGCTTCAAGTGGAGCCGGCTCGACTTGTAGGAGCAATGCTCGCTCCACATCACCGAATACATGGCGAGTTCCAGATGATTCGGTGCTCTTCCCAGTATCCGCTCAATCTCATCCGCCTCCTCGTCAGTCAAACCGAGGGCGCGGTGGATGTCTGGGTCCATGCCATCGAGACTAGTGGGTACTAACCCGATTGCGGTTACCGCGAAAACGCTCGAGTTGCGTGCGGATCAGACGTTATGAGTGGCGTCCACGGCTTCAACAAAATGTGAAATACTCGGGACCATGCCAACTAAATCGGCTCCCCGTAAAGCCAGGGCAGCAAAGTCAGCCATGTCCGATGAGCACAAGCACGCGCTGGCTGTCGGGCGCGAAGAGAGTCGCGCAGTGCGCCGATATCTGGAGGCTTTGGAAGCACACAAGCCCAAGCGCGGGCGCAAGCGGACTACCGAAAGCATCCAGGCCCGATTGCGCCAAATCGACGACCGAATCTCCGCCGCTGATCCGCTGACTCGCGTGCACCTGGTGCAGGAGCGGCTCAACCTCGAAACCGAGTTGGCCAACAAGGAAGAGGCGGTCGACCTGAAGGCCCTCGAGGAGGGTTTCGTCGAGGCAGCCAAGAGCTACGGCGAACGCAAGGGGATCACGTACGCGGCCTGGCGCGCGGCTGGGGTGGACGCCAACGTGCTCCGAAAGGCCGGGATCCCGCGCACTCGCGGCTAACGGGGCCGTCAGCTAGACCCGTGGCTCAGCGGGCCGCGGCGCCGCCGGAAATCACCCGGCCAGACAACCCGGCCAACCGGGCGTCTGCGGATTGAAGGAAAGCTCCCAGCAACACCTTTCCGTCGGTCGAGCCGAGGAGGGCGTCGACCGCTCTCTCCGGATGCGGCATCAAGCCAACGACATTGCCGCCCGGGTTGCAAACGCCGGCGATGTCATCGACCGAACCGTTGGGATTGTCGGTGTAGCGGAGCACGATCCGGTCTTCGCTGCGCAGTTCCTCCAAGGTGCGCGCGTCGCAGGTGTAGTTGCCCTCGAAGTGGTTGATCGGTACCCGCAGTCGGGTGCCGGGCTCTACGCCCGCAGTCAGCGCCGACCGGCCGCTGGCAACCTCCAACTCCGCCGTCTGACACAGGAAGGTGAGACCCCGGTTCTTCTGCAGGGCTCCAGGAAGGAGGTGCGCCTCGGTCAGCACCTGGAAGCCGTTGCAGATCCCCAGAACCGGTCCGCCCTCCGCCGCGAAAGCTTCGACCGCGCCCATGACAGGGGAGAACCTGGCGATCGCTCCGGGTCGGAGGTAGTCGCCGTGTGCGAAACCGCCGGGGAGGACGACAGCGTCGACCTGGCCGAGCGAGGCGTCGCCGTGCCACAGCAGTTCAGCGTCGCCTCCCAGCGACACCACCGCCTCCATTACATCGTGCTCGCAGTTCGAACCTGGGAACAGCACCACACCCACGCGCACCGTCAAGATGCGGCCTCCGCTGCGATGAGGGTGACCTCGGCGTCCTCGATCACCGGGTTGCTGAGCAGTCGACGGCACAGGTCATCGACCTCGCGCCGGGCGGCACTCTCATCAGGGGCCTCGACCACGAAGCGGAACGCCTTACCGGCCCTGACCCCCGAGATTCCGTTGAAGCCGAGCGCCGGCAGCGCCCGCTCGATGGTGGCTCCCTGGGGATCGGCTATGCCGTCGCGGAGCGACACCTCCACCATCGCCGAGTAGCGATTCACGGGCTCAGACTACCGGCCGGTCCCCGTCGTCCAGGGGCACGTCGCTGGTGGGGTCGACGGGCCCCGCTCCCGGCCAGGAGCCGAAGCTGCGGGCCGTCAAGCGCTCATACGCTTCGATATAACGGGCCCGCGTTGCATCGATCACGTCGGGGGGCAGCGGCGGAGGAGGCGGGTTCTTGGACCAGCCGGTCTCCTCCAGCCAGTCGCGCAGCGGCTGCTTGTCGAAAGCCGGTGGCACCGTTCCGGGCTCCCACGCGTCCGCTGGCCAGAAGCGCGACGAGTCCGGGGTGAGTACCTCGTCGCATATGGCGAGACGGCCGTCGATGATTCCGAGCTCGAACTTGGTGTCGGCAATGATGATCCCCCGGCCCGCCGCCAGGTCGGCGCCCTTCTGGTAGGCGGCGAGGCTGATCCGGCGGGCTTCTTCAGCCAACTCCTTGCCGACCAGGTCTACAGCTGCGTCGAAGCTGATGTTCTCGTCGTGCCCGGTGGCCGCCTTGGTGGATGGGGTGAACACCGGCTCGGGGAGCTTCTCGGATTGGCGCAGGCCTGCGGGGAGCGCTTCCCCGTGCATGGTCTGGCTCTTCTTGTACTCGGCCCAGGCGGACCCCGAGAGATAGCCGCGGACGATGCACTCGACCGGCAACATCTCGGCGCGCCGGACCACCATGACACGCCCCTGCAGCTCGGCCGCGTCTGCGTCGGACCCGGCAACCCCGGGAGGTACGTCGACGCTCACCAGGTGGTTCGGTGCGACGTCTTCGAGCTCATCGAACCAGAAGGCGGAGATCGCAGTCAGGACCCGCCCTTTGTCGGGGATCGGCTCGGCCATCACGACATCGAACGCGGACATCCGGTCGGAGGTGACGAATAGCAGGTGCTCCTCGTCGAGCTCGTAGATGTCGCGGACCTTGCCGGACGCGACGTGAGGAAGTTTCACGAGCGCGCTCACCGGTCCCACTCCGCGCGGTACTCGGTCAGACGCTTGGCCAACTCGTCCTCTGTCACCGCGAGGATCTCGATCGCGAGAAGAGCCGCGTTCTGGGCTCCGTCCACTGCGACGGTGGCAACGGGGATGCCTCTCGGCATTTGCACGGTGGAGTAGAGCGCGTCGACACCGCCGATCGCTCCGCCGGACAGAGGCACGCCTATGACAGGGAGCGTGGTCTGCGCCGAGACGGCGCCGGCGAGATGCGCGGCCATGCCGGCGGCGCAGATGATGGCTCCGTAACCGGATTCCCTCGCGCCGCTTGCGAACGCCGCCACCTTGGCGGGGGTCCGGTGCGCCGACATCACGTGCTCGGTGTAGTCGACGCCGAACGAAGCGAGCGTTTCCCCTGCCGCAGCCATTTTCGGCTGATCGTTGGCAGAGCCCATGAGGATCGCGACCCGTTTCATTTTTCCTCCTCTTGTCGTTGGGCAGCCTGCGCTGCTATGTCCGACCGGTACTGCATACCGGAAAACGAAATTCGCTCCACGCCCCCATACGCTTTCTGCCTCGCTTCGGCGATCGAAGGCCCGAGCCCGGTTACTGCAAGGACCCGTCCACCTGCGGTTACCAGACCGGGGCCCACGCCGGCGGCATAAAGGTGCAGCGAGGGGTCGGGTCGCCAGGAATCCAGCCCCGAGATCCGATCCCCGCTGCGAGGCGCGTCGGGGTAACCCTCTGCCGCCACCATCACGCAGACCGCCGCGTCAGGGATGAACGCCGGCGGCGCCACGCTGTCGAGACGCCCGTCCGCTGCCGCGCCGAGAACTTCCGCGACGTCGCCTTCCCAGCGTGGGAGCAATGCCTCGGTTTCAGGGTCCCCGAAACGAACGTTGAACTCGAGCACCTTCGGGCCGTCGACGGTCAGCATCAGCCCGGCGTAGAGGACGCCGCGGTAGTCGATTCCTAGCTCCCGAAGCGCTTCGAGGGTGGGCGTTACCGCTTCGGCCATGACGTCGGCGACGAGTTCGTCGCTCACCGACGGGACGGGCGAGTAGGCACCCATCCCACCGGTGTTGGGTCCCCTGTCACCGTCGGACGCCCGCTTGAAGTCTTGGGCTACGGCGAGAGGGAGGGATCGTTTTCCGTCGCACACGGCCATCAGAGAAAGCTCCGGGCCGGTGAGGCCTTCCTCGATGACCACCCGCCGCCCAGCCGACCCGAAAGATAGGCCGGCCAGCTTGGCTTCGACATCGGCGATCGCCGCGTCGAGGTCGTCGGTCACGAGAACGCCTTTGCCGGCGGCGAGCCCGTCCGTTTTCACGACCCAGGGCGGCGGCAGCGACCGCAGGAATTCGATGGCAGCGCCGGCCGTGTCGAAGACCCCGTGGGCCGCGGTCGGGACGCCGGCGTCGCGCAACACCTCCTTCATCCAGGCCTTCGAGCCTTCGAGGCGTGCGCCGGCTTCGCCCGGGCCGAACACCGATCTGCCCGCGTACCGGAGGCGGTCTGCCACGCCGTCGACGAGCGGCTGTTCCGGCCCGACGACGAAGAGATCGGCGTCGATCGTCTCGGGCGCACCGGATACGCACGCGATTCCGAGGGCTTCCATGCCGGGGTTGCCGGGGCTCACGACGACTTGGGCGCTTCGTTGCAGCGCTGCGGCGAGCGCGTGCTCGCGGGCGCCCGATCCAACCACGCACACCCGCATGTGTTCCGACGGCACAGCTACGGGGCGAACCTTACGAACTGGTCCCGACCGGGCCCGACGCCGATCAGCTTGATCGGCACACCGGTGGTCTCCGCGAGGAACTGCACGTAGTCCTTCGCCTCCGCGGGAAGGTGGTGCAACTCGGTGGCGTGCGACGTGTCGGTCCTCCACCCCGGAAGCTCTTCGTAGACGGGTACCGCCTTGTGCAACACAGTCTGGTGATACGGCATGTGCTCGTATCGCACACCGTCGGACTCGTACGCGACGCAGACCTTCAGAGTGTCGAGCGTGTCCAGCACGTCGAGCTTCGTCAGCGCGATCTCGGTCAGCGAGTTGAGCCGGGCGGCCTGGCGGATCATCACCGCGTCGAACCAGCCGGTGCGCCGGCGGCGACCAGTATTGGTACCGAACTCCTGACCTCGTTCGACCAGGAGGTCGCCCAGTTCGCCGTCGAGCTCGGTAACGAACGGCCCCGATCCGACGCGGGTCACGTAAGCCTTGGCGATCCCGATCACGGTGGAGATATCGCGCGGCCCGATGCCGGCGCCGACACACGCTCCGCCGGCGACCGGGTTGGACGAGGTCACGAAGGGATACGTGCCGTGGTCGAGGTCGAGGAAGGTGGCCTGGGCACCTTCGAGGAGGACGTGCTGGCCGGCGGAGAGAGCTTCGTGGACGACCGCCACCGAGTCCCCGATGTGAGGGGCCAGCGCCGGCGCGTACTCGCCGAGGTACCGCTCTGCGATGTCCGCAGCCGAAAGCGGCAGCCGGTTGTAGATCTTGGCGAGCACGTGGTTCTTCTCCTTCAGAACCACGTCGAGCTTCTCCCGGAAGATCTTCGGGTCGAGCAGGTCCTGGACCCGGATCCCGACGCGCGCGGCCTTGTCGGAGTAGGACGGCCCGATGCCCCGCTTGGTGGTGCCCAGCTTGTTGCGCCCGAGGAAGCGCTCGGTGAGCGCGTCGATCTCCTGGTGGTAGGGCATGATCAGGTGGGCGTTGCCCGACACGACCAGGCGGGAGCAGTCGATCCCGGCGGAGGTGAGCGTCGACATCTCGGCGAGCAGGACGCCGGGGTCGACCACGACGCCGTTGCCGATTACCGGGGTTATGTGGTCGTAGAGGATGCCACTGGGGAGGAGCTGGAGGGCGTACTTCCGGCCGTCCACCACGATGGTGTGGCCGGCGTTGTGGCCACCCTGGTAGCGCACCACGAGTTGCATCTCCTTGGCGAGGAGATCGGTCAGTTTTCCCTTGCCTTCGTCACCCCATTGGGTCCCGACGACGACGGTGGCGCTCACCCGTTCAGCATAGTTGGGTGCCCCTTCCGGGCATGCGGGGCACGGGGGGTCGGAGAGTCTCCAGGCGGTGGAAACCTGTCTGGGCGGTAGAAACGCGTTTGGGCGTCAAAACGGGCGTATTACAGCTCGTTTTGACACCCAAAGCCGAACTCGTGCACCGGAAAGCCCCGAGCACACTCAGCGCCGGCCTAACGAAGCACGAGCCGGTCGTTGCCCAACTCCTCCAGCGCCCCCTCGGCATCGCCGCCTCCGGACCCGCCGGCTCCGGACCCGCCGGCCGACCCCGCGCCGCCCTCGGCCAGACCGGCGCTCGACAGTACCGGAACCCCCTCGAGGGGCGCGTCGACGGTGACAGTGTCGCCGTCGGTGTATCGGCCTTCGAGCAGGGCGAGTGCCAACGGGTCGGCGATCTCGCGCTGGATGAGCCTCTTCAGCGGGCGGGCGCCAAAGACGGGGTCGTAGCCGCGCCGGGCCAGCCACGCCTTTGCCGCCGGCGTCACGATCAGAACCAGCCGTCGCTCGGCGAGTCGCTTCTCCAACCCGCGCAGCTGGATGTCCACCACGCCCTCCAGGTCGGCCTCGGTGAGCGCCCGGAACCGCACGATCTCATCGATCCGGTTCAGGAACTCCGGCTTGAAGGCGAGCGCGAGGTCGCCCTGGTGGTTCGACGTCATGATGACAACAGTGTTCGAAAAGTCCACCGTGCGACCCTGGGCGTCGGTCAACCGCCCGTCGTCGAGCACCTGCAAGAGGATGTTGAACACGTCGGGGTGGGCCTTCTCGATCTCGTCGAGCAGCACCACGCTGTAGGGCCGCCGGCGCACGGCTTCAGTCAACTGACCGCCCTCGTCGTATCCCACGTAACCCGGAGGCGCCCCGACCAGACGGGAGACCGAGTGCTTCTCCATGTACTCGGACATGTCGATGCGAACGATCGACCGCTCGTCATCGAACAAGAACTCCGCCAGCGCGCGAGCCAGCTCCGTCTTACCGACGCCTGTCGGGCCGAGGAACAGGAACGAGCCGATCGGCCGGTTCGGGTCGCTGAGTCCGCTCCGCGACCGCCTGATGGCATTCGACACCGCCCGCACCGCTTCGTCCTGTCCGACGACGCGCTGATGGAGCATGTCCTCCATCCGCACGAGCTTGGCAACCTCGCCCTCCAGCAGCCTGGACACCGGCACGCCGGTCCACTTGGACACGACCTCGGCCACGTCCTCCTCATCGACCTCCTGCTTGAGCATCTTCTGCTCACGCTGGAGATCGGAAAGCCGCTCGATCGCTTCGTCGAGTTGTCGCTGTAGCTCGGGCACCTGCCCGTACTGGATCTCGGCCGCCTTGGCGAGATCTCCGTCGCGGGTGAACCTTTCGGCCTCGCCGCGCCTGGCCTCGATCTGCTCCTGCAGGGCGCCTATCGCATCGGACGCTTCCTTCTCGTTGCGCCAGCGCATGGTCAACGCATTCGACTGCTCCTGAAGATCGGCGAGCTCCGCCTCGAGCTTGGCGAGCCGCTCCTTCGAGGCCTCGTCGGTCTCCTTCTCCAGGGCCAGCCGCTCAATCTCGAGCTGCGCGATCCGACGATCGACCACGTCAATCTCTGTCGGCTTCGACTCCTTCTCAATCCGCAGGCGGCTCGCTGCCTCGTCGACGAGGTCGATCGCCTTGTCGGGCAGAAAACGCCCGGTGATGTAGCGATTCGACAAAACCGCTGCCGCCACGAGCGCGGCGTCCTGGATGCGCACGCCATGGTGCACCTCGTAGCGCTCCT
>CAZCCS010000102.1:0-9237 GCA_964497005.1 uncultured Acidimicrobiaceae bacterium
CGCCGGCGGGAGGAGCGGCGCCGGCGGGGGGTGCGGGCGGGTCCGTGCCGCCGGTCGTCGTGGTCCTTCACCATCCCCTCAGGCGCTGGCCGGTCGAGACCCACTACCCGCCTTCGGTGCGCTGGCGGGACTCGAGGCGGTTCGCGTCGGCGCTGCTTCGAGCCAACCCTTCGGCGGTGGTGCTCTCGGGGCACACCCACCGGAACCGCCTCTACCGCGCCCACGGGTTGCTGGTGGCCGAGATCGGGTCGACCAAGGACTACCCCGGGCAGTGGGCCGGCTACTCGGTCTACGAGGGCGGAATCAGACAGGTGGTGCGCCGGATCGAGCGACCGGACGCCATCGCCTGGAACGAGATGACCAAGCGGGCGCTAGGTGGGGTTTGGGGCTGGTGGAGCCCCGGGACTCTGGGGGATCGGTGCTGGACGCTGCACTGGCCGGACCGGGTTGTGCGGGCGGCCAGTCGCCCGCCCACCTTTGGGTGACAAAAGTGCTTCCGGGCGACGGATCGCGCCGAAAACCGCCCGATTCGTCGCCCAAACGCCACCGGAAAGCCCGAACTGCCGCCGAAACCAGGCCCTACCCCCCCGGCCGGGAGAGCCGCTCGATCCTCTGCTGCACCTGCGCCAGCCGCTCGGAGGCCAGAGCGTGGAGGTGCTGGGCCCGCTCGTACAGGTCGGCAGCCGCCTCTATGCCGAGGTCCCCGCCGGCGAGGGTCTCGGTGACCTGCTCGAGCTCCGCCATCAGGTCCTCGAAGCTGCGGCCGGCGTCGGGATCGTCGGGGCCCCTCGGCTCGTCGGATTCGACCGGCTGGTGATCCGCCAGGCTCATCGGCCCGAGCGCACCTGGGTCCCGACCGAGCGCACCGGGGTTCCGCCCGAGCGCACCTCGGTCACCGACGCCGACAAGGCCCCGTCTGCCAGCTCCACCTCGATGTTGTCGCCCGATCGAACCATGGCTGCCCGGCGCAGGACCGCCCCGTCCGGACCGACCACCACTGCATAGCCGCGCTCGAGCGTCCGCCGCGGAGAGAGCGCCTCCAGATGCCGGCCGTCCGCCGACAACCGACCCTCCGCCCGGCCGAGGATCTCGCCCAGAGGACGTCGCCAGTCGGCGCCGGCCCCGTCGAGGCGCTGCCGGCATGCCTGGAGCTGGCGGGACGGGTGGCAGTCGCCCAGCCGCTGAGCGCCCCGAGACAGACGCAATGCGGCTCGCTCCACCCCGCCCTCCAGAGCACGACCCGGGTCGATCGCGCCGACCCGCCGCCCCGCCTCACCGAAGCGGGCCAGCACCGCTGCCTCGGCCGTCAGCAGCAATCCGTCCACGCGCGCCGAGAGCTCACCACGATGGGGCACCACCGCTGCCGCGGCGATAGACGGAGTGCCACACCTGTGGTCGGCAACCTCGTCGCACAGGGGCCGGTCGCCTTCGTGGCCGATGGCGGAGACGACCGGAATCGGGCACGCCGCGACCGCCCTGCAAACCTCCTCGGTGCTCCAGGGCAACAGAGACGGACCGTCGCCCCCGCCGCGGGCGAGGATCACCACCTCAACCCCTGGCAGGGCGGCGACGGCTTGCATCGCCTCCACGATCGACAAAGACGCCCCCGGTCCCGACACAGTCGTCTCCTCGAACACGACCGGGTATCCGGGAAAGCGGTCCGCAACCACCGACTCGATATCCCGACGAACGGCCGCATCGGCCCCGCAAACCACCCCGATCGCAGCCGGCAGCAACGGCAACGGCCGGCGTCGAACGCCAAGCAGGCCCTCGGCCTCCAGACGCCGGCGGGTCTCGGCGATCAGCTCCGCGATCGCGCCGGCGCCGACCGGCACCACCTCTTCGGCTAGGAGCTGCAACCGACCTTGCTCGTTCGCCCACTGAAGCTTCCCGGTGACGCACACCCGCTCACCATCGGCCGCCCGGCTCCGGCGGGCCGCCGAGGACGGGACCACCACCTCCATCTGCGCTGCGCGGTCGCGGAGGGTGAAGAACGTCCAGCCGCCCCGCGAAACCCTCGGTCGGTACACCTCGCCCTCGACCGCGATACGGTCGATCCCGACCAGCGCGCGGGCGATCTCGCCGGCGAGGCGGACGAGGGTCACCCGCCTCGGAGCCTGCCGGTCGCGGTCCTCGAAGAGCTTCAGGGCCATGCCCTCGCAAGGCTACAGCCGGGGTACGAGCGCGAAGCGGCTACCATGGGGCAAGAAAATGCATCAAGGCCAGGTTTCCAGCACGGAGCCCGCCGGTTCTTTCGCCTCACTCGGATTGGCGCCCGAATTGGTGGAAGCCCTCGCCCGGCAAGGCATCGTCGACCCATTCCCCATTCAGGCTCTCACCGTCCGGGACGCGCTCGCCGGCCGCGACGTCTGCGGCAAGGCAAAGACCGGTTCGGGTAAGACACTCGCCTTCGGGCTTCCGTTACTGCAGAGAGTCGAGGCGCTGGCCGACTCCGGCTCGGGGCGGCGAGCCCCGTCGGGCCTGGTCCTGGTCCCGACCCGTGAGCTCGCCAAGCAGGTCGCCGACGTGCTCGAACCCCTAGCCGCTGTGGCGGGGCTCACCTTGACCGCCTGCTACGGCGGGACCGGAATGGACGCACAGGTCAAGGCTCTCGCAGCGGGCACCGATGTGCTTGTCGCCACTCCGGGAAGGTTGATCGATCTCCGCCAGCGTGGCGACGCAGACCTCAGTCGCGTCGAGGTCCTGGTCATCGACGAGGCGGACCGTATGGCCGACATGGGTTTCATGCCGCAGGTCGAGTGGCTCTTGCGGCATCTGGTCCATCCGCACCAGACCATGCTCTTCTCCGCGACCCTCGATGGTGACGTTGAACGATTGGTCCGCCACGAGCTGACCGACCCCGTGTTTCATGAGGTGCAATCAACAAAGCCGACGGTCACAGCGATGGTGCACCGTTTTGTCCTCGTGCACCAGATGGACAAAGTAAAGGTCACAGCGGCGATCTGCTCGACAGCGGAACGGGCCATCGTCTTCTGCAAAACCAAGCGGGGCGCCGACCGTCTCACCGAAGCGCTGCGGCGCGAGGACGTCAACGCACGGGCGATCCACGGTGATCTTCGCCAGCAGGTCAGGGAGCGGGCGTTGCGAAGTTTCACCGAGGGACGGCTCCCGGTTCTCGTCGCTACCGACGTCGCTGCGCGAGGGATCGACGTCGATGGCATCGATGTCGTGGTGCACTTCGACCCGCCTGAGGATCCCAAGTCGTACCTTCACCGGTCGGGGCGGACCGCCCGGGCGGGCCGGGATGGGCTGGTGGTGACGCTGGTCTTGTGGAACGAGCAGATGGACATCGAGCGGGTCCAAAAACGACTGGGGCTTTCCTCACCCATCGTCGAGATGTTTTCCAACGACCCCCGCCTCCGCAGTCTCCGAACGTGGGATCCGGCCGAGGCGTCGGTCGCGTGACAATCCGGCCGTAGAACCGAACCACCGCACGATCGCGAATGCCACTGCCACTGGAGGTTGTTTCCTTCGGCGCAGGCGTGTTCCTTGTCCTAGCGGCCGTGCTGTCGGCTCTTCGCGCCACGGTCCTTCCGCGGGCGTCGCAAAGCCGGATCGTCGCGGTGGACACAGTGCTGACACGTTTCCTGTTCCGCCTGCGGGCTCGCCGGCTGACCACCTACGAGGCGCGCGACCGGGTGATGGCGATGCTGGGGCCGGTGACGCTTCTCACCGAGCTGGCCACCTGGTTGATCCTGGTGATGTGGGGTTTCACCTTGATGTACCTGGCGGTCACGGACAAGTCGTTGGCACAGGCGGTGGAACTGTCTGGTTCATCGGTTTTCACCTTGGGAACCGTGAGCGCCAACGGCGTCGGTCCGTCGCTCCTCACCTACACCGAGGCCGCCACCGGGCTGCTGATCGTGACGCTGCTGATCACCTACCTGCCGAGTATCTACAGCGCGTTCACGCGGAGGGAGAGCGGTGTGTCGTCGCTGCGGGTTCGGCTCGGGAGCCCACCACGGGCAGCCACGATGCTCATCCGGTACCACCAGATCGAGGAGCCGCATTTCCGTCTGAACCAGGTGTGGCAGGAGTGGGAACGCTGGTTCGCCGACATCGACGAATCGCATTCCACCTTTCCCATCCTGGTTTTCTTCAGGTCGCCTCAGCCGGACCGCTCGTGGATCACCTCGGCCGGAGCGCTCCTCGACGCGGCAGCACTCTGGTTGGCGGCCGTCGGCGATCATCCTCTGGACCCCGACGCGCAACTGTGCATCCGCGCCGGCTATCTCGCGCTGCGGCACATCGCGGACAACTTCCGCATCCGCTACGACCCCGATCCCGCACCCGACGATCCGATCTCGGTTACCCGAGAAGAATGGGAAAAAGAGTTCGACCGGATGGCGGACGCCGGGATGCCAATGGTCGCCGATCGCGGGGAGGCATGGATGGCGTGGAAGGGCTGGCGGGTCAACTACGACCGGGTTCTTCTGGAGTTGGCCCGGCTGGTGGAGGCTCCCCTGGCCCCGTGGATCTCGGACCGGAGTCCCGTCGTGTACGGAAAATAAGACGGGTCACGGCGATCGCAACGAGGACGGCGGCCAGGCCGAGGAGGATGCCGAAGAAATCGGCCGGGTCGTTGTGGGGCCCGATGACGTTGACCGTGGAGTTGGGGCCGCCGGTGATGGTCACGATCCCTCCAGGCCCCGCTCCTGTCGGGGTGCTGGTGGGCGGCGTTGTCGAGCTCGTGCCCGAACTCATGACGGGTGCGGCGACCGCCGGGTGGCCCATCCCCTTAGCCTGTCACGGGTAGCCTGCATGCGTGTCAGACGCTTGGCTGATTCAACCGGCGGGTCCGCTTAGAGGCGAAGTCCAGGTCAGAGGGTCGAAGAACGCGGTCACCAAGCACATGGTCGCGGCGATCCTCGGGCAAGGGCCGAGCACGATCACCAACGTCCCCGAGGTCGGTGATGTCGAGATAACGGCGGACATCCTCACCGCCATCGGCGCTCATGTGGAGCGGAGCGGGGACTCGTTGACGGTCACTCCTCCGAGCGACACCATCCCCACCGTTCCCCTCTCCTTCAGCGGCCTGAACCGGATACCGGTTCTCATGCTGGGGCCTCTGCTCCACTTGACAGGAGAGGCGTTCGTACCACGCGTTGGCGGCGACACGATCGGCGCCAGGCCGATCGACTTCCACGTCGAGATGCTCCGCGCTCTCGGTGCGGAAGTCGAGGTGAGCGAGATAGGGATCTCGGCCAAATGCAACCGGCTCAAGGGCGCGATCATCGAACTTCCTTACCCGAGCGTGGGCGCCACGGAGTCGGCTCTGTTGTCGGCGTCGCTCGCCGAGGGCAAGACGGTTATTCGGGGCGCCGCCACTGAGCCGGAAGTGCTCGAGCTTGCGTTGTTCCTGCAGAAGATGGGCGCGTTGATCGAGCTGAAACCGGACAGGGTGATCGTGATCGAGGGGGTCTCAGACCTTCACGGCGCGCGCACCCGGCTGCAGGGCGATCGCAACGAGGCGTTCAGCTACCTGGTCGCCGGCTTGCTCACCGGTGGAGAGGTGAGGGTGGTGGGTTGCGGCCAGGATCGCCTGGTCACCGCGATCACAACTTTGATGAGAATGGGAGCTCTGCTCGACGTCGACGATCACGGCATGGCCGCGTCGGCTCCCGAGGGCCTTCGCGCCGCGGCGGTGCAGACCGACGTAAACCCAGGGTTCATGACCGACTGGCAGACACCGTTGATGGTGCTGTTCACCCAGGCGGAGGGCATGTCAGTTCTGCATGAAACCGTCTACGAGGACCGGTTCGTGTACGTTCCCGCACTGCAGAAGATGGGCGGAGAGATCCAGTTGTTCTCTAGCTGTTTAGGTGGACCGGCCTGCAGGTTCTACGAGACGAGCAACATGCACTCGGCCCTGGTCCGGGGAGTTTCCAAGCTGCGCGGCGCGGAGGTCGAGATACCCGACGTTCGGGCGGGTTTCTCCAGCGTGATCGCGGCGGCCGCCGCAGAGGGCTCGTCGCTGCTACGAGGCGTGCACCACCTCGAACGCGGGTACCACCGGCCGGCCGACCAACTGCGGTCACTCGGCCTCGACCTGAAGACGCGATAGACCTCGAAACGCGATCGATGAGACCGCCGGCATCCGGCGGTCCTAAGCTTCGACCCACTTCGTATGGGTGTGGTCGAGCGAATAATGGCGCACGCCGAGAGGCTCACATCGACTGAGCGAAAGATCGCCGAGGTGCTCGCCGGTGAGCCTCAAACCGTCGCGTTCGGAACCGTGGCGCAGGTGGCGCAGCGCGCGGGGACCAGCGGTCCCTCCGTCGTAAGGCTTGCTGTGAAGCTCGGCTATGAGGGCTTCGTGGATCTGCAGGCGGACGTGCAGTCCGATCTCGCCAGCCAACTCGGACCGGCACGCGACCGGATCCGCCAGAGGCCCCCGACCGATTTGCTTGCCAGGGCCCTCGCGGCCGAGCAGGACAACGTTCTCAGCACCCTTCACTCGATCAGCGCCGGCGGGCTCGACGCGGCCGCTGCCTTGTTGGCCGACCGGCGGCGCGCCGTGTGGGTGCTCGCCGGCGAGGTGACCGCGCCCATAGGCACCGTTCTCGCCAGCCAGGTCGCTCAACTGCGCGACGGCGTGACGCAGTTATCAGGCTCGGAAGTTGCGATGAGCAGGTCCCTCGCGGGTCTGGTGGAGGGCGACACCGTCGTGGCCGTGGACGTGCGGCGATACGAGCGGTCGGTTGTGTCGTTGTCGCGTTGGGCTCGCGATCGCGGGGCGACGTTGATCGCCATGACGGACAGCCCTCTTTCACCGCTGGCAGCCGGCGCGGCGCATACCTTCTTCATCTCCGCCCGCGGGGTCGGCCCATTCGACAGCCTCACCGGCGGTATTGCGCTTGCCAACGTGATTGTGACCGCAGTGGCGGCCCGGCTACGGCAGAGTGCTCCGGCTCGCCTGGACGCGATCGAGGCGGCGTGGACGGCCTCTGGCGCCTTGGTGGCGGAACCGGGCGGTAACAGCCCTCTGCCGGGGTTGGAGAGGATCACCGACCCGGGGGCCGCTTTGTTCAACGGCGCGTCAGAGAGCCCTTTGCAAGCGGCGGACCACCAGGACGGCCGTGTCCAGTAACGCCTCCCCTATCTGAGCCGAGGAGCCGAGCATCCGCGCCGCGCCGGCGAGCACCTCGCCGTTCGCGGACTCCCAGCTCGCCACCGCCTCCTCGGGCGGCCCTCCCGAGCCAAGTACCGACACAGCCGCCCTTCGTCTCCAGCTGGCCAGGTCGTCGAGCACCGAGCGGGCGAGCCAGAGAGTGAGGCGCGGCGGAGGCGGCACCACCGACGATGCAGCCGCGACCGCAGCCACGATTGAATCGGTGCCCGCGACCCGGTCCACGAGGTCGAGTGTCTCGAGGACCTCGGCCTCAGATCGTCCGGTCGCCTCCATCACCGGAACGACGTCGCCCACCTCGCCCTTGCAGGAGGCCCGGACGAACCTCCGGGCAAGTCCCGGTTCGACTCCGGCGTCCACCAACTGCTCGAGGGGACCCTTGATCGCGTCCTCGGACCGGGATTCGCCGATCAGCAGAGCGACCGGACGGTCACGCGCGACCAAGCCGGCCACCTCGATCCTGCCGGGGCGTCCGAGGTACGAGCGTGCCAGCCTGGTCACCGCGGCGCCGACCTGGGCGTGCAGCGCGGCTTCGGCGTCGGAGCTGAGCTGTTCGGCCGCTTCTTCGAGGGCCGACCAGAGCTCCCCGGCGTCGATCACCTGGCGAGCCGCCCAAAAGGCCGCAGCCACCTCGTCCAGCCGCCGTCCCATCTCGGCCGCGGTCTCATGGGCCCACACGATGCCGAGTTGATCCACGACCTCCCCTGCGACGTCAGTCGCGGCCAGCTGTGGGTACAGGCGGTGCCTGGGAACGAGATCCTCGAAGTCCCGCTTGATCGGACCGGGAAAGTACGGAATCACCGCACTGAGATACGGATGGTCAGGGGGCGGGTTCGGGCCGAGCGCGTCCTCGATCTCCACTACCAGGTTCGACTTCGCGTACGCGAGCAGAACGGCGAGTTCCGGCCGGATCAGCCCCCCGCCGGCCTCTCGCCGCACCCGAAGCTCGTCGGGGCCGGGCAGAGACTCGACCTGCCGGTTCAAGGTGCCCGCTTCCTCGAGAGTGGCTATCAACGCCGCGAACGCGTCCGGCTCCCTGGCGCTTTGGACGACTGCCCGCTCCAGCGCAGCGACGTTGTGGTCTACCTGGCGAAGCACCTCCGAGGTGACCTCGCCGGTCGACTCTGCGAGATAGCTGTCGCGCCGATCCGGGTCGAGCCTTCCCTCTTCGATGGCGAGCGCGAGCAGGATCTTGAGGTTCACCTCGCGGTCGGACGTAGCGACCCCGCCAGCGTTGTCGACGAAGTCGGTGTTGATCCGGCCCCCTCGGCGGGAGTAACGGATCCTGGCCCTCTGGGTGACGCCAAGATTCCCGCCTTCGGCGATGACCCGGGCGCGAACGCGGTCGGAGGTGATCCGGACTGCGTCGTTGGCGTGGTCGCCTACCTGTAAGTCAGATTCGTCCGGTGCTTTGATGAACGTACCGATGCCACCGAACCACAGCAGGTCCACCGGTGCGGCCAGGACTGCCGAGATCGCTTCGGGCGGGCTCATTCTGTCTACCTCGACTCCGAGAGCACGGCGGACGATCGGGGCGAGAGGGATCGATTTGGCGTCTCGGGGCCATACGCCCCCGCCCTCGGAGATGAGATCCCGCCGGTAGTCCGCCCAACTCGACGCGGGCAGTGCGGCCAGCCTCCGTCGTTCCGCGAAGGAGACCGCCGGATCCGGATCCGGATCGATGAACACGTGCCGGTGGTCGAAAGCCGCGAGCAGCTTGATCTTGTCGCTTTGGAGCATCCCGTTTCCGAACACGTCCCCCGACATGTCGCCTACTCCGGCCACGGTGATCGAATCACGCTGAACGTCAATTCCGAGCTGGCGGAAGTGCCTTCTCACCGCAACCCAGGCGCCCCTGGCGGTGATGCCGAGCTTCTTGTGGTCGTATCCGCGCGAGCCGCCCGACGCGAAGGCGTCCCCTAGCCAGAAGCCGAGCTCTTCGCTGATGGAGTTGGCGAGATCGGAGAAGGTGGCCGTCCCCTTGTCGGCAGCGACGAACAGGTAAGGGTCGGCACCGTCGCGCGCGATCACACCCGCGGGGGTGAGCGTTTGGCCGGACACGACGTTGTCGGTGATCTCGTGGAGGC
>CAZCCS010000103.1:0-9099 GCA_964497005.1 uncultured Acidimicrobiaceae bacterium
CGATCGCAACGGCGTCGGCGCCATCGGGAAAAAGAGCTCCCGTCATGATCCGAAGGGCCTCCCCGGAGCGGACCGAGGCGGTCGGCGCGTGCCCAGCCGCGATGGTGCCGATCACCTTCAACCGAACCGGGTTCTCAGGAGTCGCACCGGCTGCATCCGAAGCGACGACCGCATAACCATCCATCGCGCTGTTGGCGAAAGGCGGAACCGGGCTGGGCGCGTCGACGTCCTCGGCGAGGACAAGACCGAGCGCGTCCACGACGTCGTAAGAGCGCGCTTCGAGAACCTCGCACTCGGCAAGGACCGTTTCGACTGCGTCGTCGAGCGGGATCACCGGTTCGAGGACCGGTCGGAGTCGAGCAGCTTGTGCAGGTAGGAGCGGAACTCGGGTCCGAGGTCCTCCCGCTCCAGCGCGAACTCGACGGTCGCCCTCAGGTAGTCCAGCTTGTTGCCGACGTCGTAGCGGCCGTAGGTGAACACGTAGCCGTACACCGGTTGTGTCGCGAGAAGACGTTTGATCGCGTCGGTGAGCTGGATCTCGCCCCCGCGCCCGGGAGGCGTCTCGTCAATGGCGTCGAAGATCTCGGGCGTGAGCACGTAGCGGCCCATGACTCCGAGGTCGGACGGGGCTTCGTCGGGGGGTGGTTTTTCGACGATGTCGTGCACCCGGACCAGGTTGTCGCCGACGGGTTCTGCTGCCGCCGACCCGTAGAGAGAGATCTCCTCGCGGGCTACCTTCTTCAGGGCGAGGATGCTGCTGCCGGTGCGCTCGTAGGCGGCGAGCATCCCCGGGAGGATCCCCGCCTTCTCATGCATGATGTCGTCGCCCAGCAGGACCACGAACGGCTGGCCGCCGACGTGCTCCCGGGCAACCGAGACCGCGTGACCGAGGCCGCGAGGCTCACCCTGGCGGACGTAGTGGATCTCCGCCATGTCGGCGATGGCCCGCATCTGGGCAAGCTCCTCGTCCTTGCCCGCCTTCTCGAGGTAGTACTCCAGCTCGAACGAGCGATCGAAGTGGTCCTCCAGCGACCTTTTTCCCCGTCCGGTGATGACAAGGATGTCGGTGATGCCGGCGGCGACCGCCTCCTCGACGACGTACTGGATCGCCGGCTTGTCCACGAGGGGAAGCATCTCCTTCGGCTGCGCCTTGGATGCCGGCAGAAAACGGGTGCCCAATCCGGCGGCCGGGATCACGGCCTTCTTCACGGAGGTCGCCATGCCCGAGTTCTACCACTACATAACCCGGCCGGGGCCCCAACCCCGGCCTCCTCCAGAGCGTGGGGGCCCCAACCCCACGCCTGGCCGTGACATTCAACCCGGCCGGGGCCCCAACCCCGGCCTCCTCCAGAGCATGGGGGCCCCAACCCCATGCCTGGCCGTCACACCGACCCGCGTGGGGCCCCACCTCATGCCTGGCCGCCTGCGGTACACTTAGCAGTCAGGGACGTTGAGTGCTAAGCGTTCAGGAGACCAGATCGAATGCCTACCTACGAGTACCGGTGCAAGTCGTGCGGAGAGCACCTGGAGGTCGTGCAGTCCTTCAAGGACGAGCCGTTGACCACGTGCCCCGGTTGCGGCGGTGACCTGAGAAAGGTCTTCGGGAACATCGGCATCGCGTTCAAGGGAAGCGGTTTCTATAAGACCGACAGCCGAGCGACCGCCTCGAGCTCCAAGTCCGGTTCCGGCCAGTCGGACGCGGCCAAATCAGATACCGGCAAGTCGGAATCTGGCAAGTCGGAATCCGGCAAGTCGGAATCCGGCAAGTCCGAGTCCGGCAAGTCGGACTCCGGCAAGTCCGAGTCGGCCCCCGGATCCGGTGGCGCGTCGACCGGGTCCTCTGGCTCGGGGTCCGGCTCTGGGTCCGCCGCCGCGGCTTCCTGACCTTAGCGGCGCTGGTGCAACGCGCCGAGATCGGGGTCATCGGCGGTTCCGGGTTCTATGAGTTCCTCGACGATGCCGCCGAGGTCGAGGTCGAGACACCGTGGGGAGAGCCGTCCGGTCCGATAGCTGTGGGGTCGGTTGCCGGCAGGTCGGTGGCATTCCTGCCCCGGCATGGACGCCACCACGAGATTCCGCCCCACCGGATCAACGCCCGGGCCAACCTCTGGGCGTTGAGGGAGCTCGGCGTCGGACGGGTGATCGGCCCTTGCGCCAGCGGGTCGATCAACCCGGCGATAGGTCCTGGCGATCTGGTGATCCTCGACCAGCTCGTCGACCGCACCTGGGGACGGGCCGACACTTTTCTGGAGTCCTCGATCGTCGAGCACGTCAGCTTCGCCGACCCATACTGCCCCGAGCTGCGCCGGGCCATCGCCGGCGCCGCCGCAGGCGCTGGATGGGAGAAGGGGGCGGTGCACGAGAGGGGGACCGTCGTCGTCGTGCAGGGACCGCGGTTCTCGACCAGGGCGGAATCCCGCTGGTACGGGGGGTCCGGGATCGACGTGATCAACATGACCCAGTACCCCGAGGCCTACCTCGCCCGCGAGATGGGCGTGTGTTACTCCGGCGTCGCCCTGGTCACCGATCGAGATGTGGGGGTGGAGGGCGACCCCTCGATGGAGCCGGTCACCATGGAGGCGGCGATGGCGGTGCTTGCCGACAACGTCGAGCGGACCCGGGCTCTCCTGGCCGGCGCCATCCCGGCAATACCGCATGTGCCGGCTTGCGGGTGCAGGGACGGTGGGGCGCCAAGCCTCCGGCGCTTAAGAGCGGTATAGACCCGGCGGGCTGACGGGCCGGGCTTACCGGGTCGGCCTACAGGCCGGCGGTGATGAAGATGACCATGAACGCCCCGAACGCCAGGCAGTAGATGGCGAACGGGATCAGGTTGCCCCGCTTGAAGTACCGCATGAGGTAGCGCACCGACAGCAGGCTGACGAAGAAGGTCACGATGCTCCCGACCAACACCTGGCCGCGCACACCGTTGCCGTTAGGGCCGAACAGGTCGGGGATCTTGTACAGACCGGCGGCCAGGATGATGGGGGTGGCGAGGAGGAAGGCGAAGCGGGCGGCGTCTTCGTTGTCGAGCCCGCGTACGAGGCCGGCGACCATGACAATCCCGTCTCGGCTGATGCCGGCTATCAGAGCGAGGGTCTGGAAGGCGCCGATGATCCCGGCTTCCTTGTACTCGAGGGTGTCGAGACGCCTTGAGCCCTCGGGGGTCGTTCCTTCCCGTGCCGCCAGCTCCCTGACCGCCGACCGGCGCCTTACCCTCTCACCCCCGTAGAGGATCAGCCCGTTGACCATCAGGAAGATCGCCGCCGACAGCGGTTTGGCCAGCTGGGTCCGCAGAATGTGCTCCAGCAGGACCCCGAGGATCCCTGTCGGGATCGAGGCGACGATGATCAGCCAGGCCAGCCGCTCCGTAGAGGTCTCCACCCGGCGGGTTCGGAGGGTCACGAAGAACGCCTTGATGATGCGCATCCAGTCCCGCCAGAAGAAGACGAGCAGGGCGATCGCGTTGGCCACGTGCAGGCCGACGATGAACGCCAGATAGAAGGACTCGCTCGCCGCCTCGCTCGTGACCAAGTTGTTCCAGCCGAACAGCTTGGGGATCAGGACCGTATGCCCCAGGCTGGAAACAGGGAAAAGCTCCGCGATTCCCTGGAAGATCCCGATGATGATCGCCTGGAAGTAGCTCAGGTGATGCGACACGTGGGAGGCTTGTTGGGCGGCGAGGGCCAAATGCACGTTGCGGGGTCGCTTTCGTCGTCCGTCGGAGGGCCCATCTTTGTCGAGTGCCGGGCTGGCGGCCAAACACCCCGCCAGAACGGTCTTCCGGTGCCTACCTCGTGATCCCGGTGTGCCCCAGCGAGTAACGGCCAGGTTGTGGCCACACGCACACACCATGCGGCCCGGAGCCGACCCGTACCCTCTGCAGCAACGCGCCGGTCGTCGTGTCGATCGCGTACACCTCCGAGTTGTAGCGACCGCTGAGCCACAGCACCTTCCCGTCGACAGACACGTTCCCCATATCCGGGCTACCGCCGCCCGGCAGCCGCCATTTGGTGGCGACGGTCCCGGTGGACAGATCGATCAGCGAGATCGACCCCTCGTCCCGATTGGTCACATAGAGGTAGCGGAAGTCCCGGCTGACGTACAGGCCGTGTGCCCCCAGCCCGGTCGCGGTGTACCCGAGGAGGTGCATGGTCTGCCCGTCGAGCTTCCAAACCCCGTTCGAGACCATGTCGGCGATGTAGAACACCTTGCCGTCCGGCGATAGCTTGACGTCCTGGGGCTGCCCCCGACCGGGAAGCGACACCGACCCGAGAAACTGCTGTGACGCCACGTCCACCTTGATCAGGCTGTTACCGAACTCGCAGCTGGCCACCAGGTACCTCCCGTCTGCGGAGAAGTCCATGTGGTCGACACCGGGGCACGGGACGTGCAGGGAGTGCTCGAGAGCCATCGTGTGAGGGTCCCGGAAATCCAAGCGCTGCAACGCTTCGGCCACGACGATCGCGTACCTGCCGTCGGGGGTGAAGTACATGTTGTAGGGGTCGTCGACCGGCACCGCCGGCCCCGGGAGGCCGGTCTTCGCGTCGATGGGCGTGAGGCTGTTGCCCCTGTCGTTGGTCACCCACAGCGTCTTCATGTCCCACGAAGGCACGACGTGCTGCGGCAGAGCTCCCACGGGGAAGGTCCGGACGACCTTGTAGGTCGTCGGGTCGATCTCCGTGACGGTGTTCGATAATCCGTTCGGGACGTATACGAGCGGAACATCGCCGGCGACTGCCGAGCTGAGTCCCTGCGGCGTGTCCGCTGCGTAGACGTTCGTCGGATCCAGGTTCGGCGGCATCCCGGGAAGCGGTGTGGTGCCCGAGGCGGAGCCGAGCTGTTGGGGCTGCGGCGATTGGGCGGCCTGGCTTGGCCTGGTTTTGGTCGATGTGCTCGAGGGGATGAAGGTGGCCACCAGGACCGCCACGGCTGCTCCGATGGCGAGCAGGCCGAGCCCGACGACAAAACGGCGCCAGAAGTAGGTGCGCGCGGTGGGCCTTTCGGGGGGTTGCACCGGGCGCATCGGACCATCCTTCCACCGTGGGGGTGCTGGTGCGCTGGACCCCTACTAGCTACCCCGTTTCGGCCGCGAGGATCTCGTCTCGCACTACCTCCGCCGCCACCGGACGCGAGTAGTAATAGCCCTGTCCGAGCTCCCACCCGAGGGAGGCCAAGCAGGCGGCCTGCTCTTCGGTTTCGATGCCCTCGGCGTGGGTCCGTGCGCCAAGGTCGTCAGCCAGGCGGGCGACCGTGTTGACCAGCCGCAGCGCCCGAGGGTCGTCCGGCAGCTCGGACGTGAACGATCTGTCCAGCTTCAAGATGTCGATCGGAAAGCGTCGCAGGTAGCCGAGGGACGCGTACCCGGTGCCGAAGTCGTCCAAGGCGATCTGGACGCCCAGCTCCTTTATCTCCTGGAGGCGCCGGTTGTGCTCCGGGGCCTCGGTGACGAAGAAGGTCTCGGTCACCTCGAGCACAAGAGAGCCGGGTTCAAGTCCGGTTTCGGAGAGGACCCGGCTGGTGCGGTCGGCGATGTCCGGCAGGTCGAGCTCCCGGCCCGACAGATTCACGCTCATAGACAGCGGCGCGCGGGGAATCTCGCTGTTCCATTCGGCCGCCTGGCGGCAGGATTCGCTTCGGACTGTCTCGCCGATGTCGACGATCAGGGAGGTCTTCTCGGCGAGATCCAGGAAGGTGCCGGGCGGGAGGAGCCCCCGGCTCGGGTGGTTCCAGCGAACCAGGGCTTCGAAACCGACGATGCCATCGTCGGTCAGGTCGACGATCGGCTGGTAGTGGACCGCCAGCTCGTCGACGCTTGGGAGCTCACCCAGGCGCTCGGCCGGGATGTACACGCCGCCGGCATGGACGGCTCGGATCATTCGCACCAGCTCGGTGGCGGGCTCGGTCTTCTCGAGGTAGCCGGCGCAGCCGGCCCTGGCGGCCTCAAAGACCGCGGTGTTCTCGTCCGAACCTGTCAGCAGGATCACCTTGAAGTCCGGCCGCGTCTCGCCCAGATGCTGGGCAGCACTGGCCCCGTCACCGTCGGGGAGGTGGTAGTCGAACACGACCACGTCGGGACCCTCAGCCTCCACCGTCGCTATCCCCGCGGCGACCGATCGGGCGGTTCCCACCACCTCGATGTCCGGTTCGGGATCTATGGCCCGCTCCAGGATGTCGAGGACCATCTGATGATCGTCGACCAGAACCACCCGGATCGGAGAGGAGCTAAATGCCATGAACCTCACTGAATTCAATGCGAAGGTATGGGCCGGGCGGTGCTGTGTAGATAGATCAGGGTCCCGTCCGTCTTCGGTAGCCGCGTTCGCGACCTTTAGGAAAAAAAGGGATCAATTGCCAAAAAGGTCGCGATGTACCATTCCGGACATCCCTGAGCCACACCCACGCCTGCGCCGGGAGCGGCGCCCGTTCCGACCCGGCGAGATGCCGCGGTTGTTCGGAGACACTGCGGCAACGCTGATCGTCGACGACGACCCAGGCCTTGCCGATGTGCTCCGGCGGCTCCTCAGCCGGGAGGGTTACGACTGCACCGTCGTCTCAAGTGCCGCCCAGGCTCGAGCCGCTCTCGCCGACAGGGACTTCGCGGTAGCCCTCGTGGACGTGATGATGCCCGAGGAGACCGGTCTGGAGCTCGTCGCCGACATGCTCGCAGAGCACCCCAACCTCGCCGTGGTGATGGTCACCGCGGTCGACGATGTCAATATCGCCAAGCTCGCCATCGACAGCGGTGTGTACGGCTATGTCGTCAAACCGTTCCGCCCGAGCCAGGTGTTGATCACCGTTGCCAACGCCAGCCAGCGACGGTGCGTCGAAATCGAGCGGGACGTTTACGAACGGCGCCTCGAGGTCCATGTCGAAGAGCAAGCCGTGGACCTCGACGCGGCGCTCATCCAGTTGAAAGACGCCAAGCGTTACGCCGAGGAGCCACATTCGATCGTCTCCACGCCGGAGAGCCGACTTGACGCCGACGTGGTCCACGACGTCAACAACCTCCTCGGGGCGATCGTCAACTATGCGTTCTTCATCAACGAAGAGGCCATGAAGTCGGCGCAGTCGGGGCAGAACATCGACGTGGAGGGCGTAGGTCGGGACGCGGATCGGATCCAGCGGGCAGCACAACACGCGGCCGAGCTAATACGGAAATTGCGGAAGAACTGAGTCGCTGCTCAGGCGCCGTTCGGGGAGAGGTAGGAATCGATGAGGGCGAGCAGTTCACGAAAATCGTAGGGCTTGGGGAGGTAGTGGTCGGCGCCCGCCGCCTGGACGTCTCCGATCTCGTGGTGCTGGATGCTGCCGCTGAGCACGACCACCGGGGTGCCGGCGGTCCGCGGTTCAGCGCGGAGCCTGGAGAGAATCTCGACGCCGTGCATGTCGGGCAGGTGCAGGTCCTGCAGCACCAGGTCGGGCTGTTCTGAAAATGCGATCTCGAGTGCCTCCCGGCCGGTCATAGCGGACAACACCCGCACGTCCGGCCGGCGGGCAAGGATGCGCTCGAGGAACTCGATGTTGTCGGGGTCGTCCTCGACGACGAGGACTGTCGGCTTGGAGCTTTTGGCAGCCGGGTTGGTTCCGTCGGGGGTCAGCTCATCGATCACGTGCCGCAGACGTCCGCGATCGATCGGCTTGGAGAGAAAGTCGTCCATTCCCGCTTCCAGGCAAGCCGCCCTGGAGCTCTCGGTCGCGTTGGCGGTCAGCCCGACGATGCGCGGTTGGGGAAGCAGGGCCGGGAGACCTCTTATCAACCGGGTCGTTTCGAGTCCGTCCATCACCGGCATCTGAACGTCCATCAGGACAAGGTCGTAGGAACGGCGCTCGAGCAGCGCCAGCGCTTCTTGCCCGTTGGAGGCCAGGTCTGCGTCGAGCCCGTCTGCTTGCAGGATCCGGAGGGCGACCTGCTGGTTGTTGGGGTTGTCCTCCACCAGCAGGATGCTGGGAAGCGAGTCGCGCTTGTTCGTGGCCGGCGTCGGGGTGGCTGATGTTGTTGCGCTGTCAGGCCGCGCGGCAGAAGCGACGGACTCGGGGTCGGATCCGACGAGGCGGAGGAGTAGTTCCTTGAACCGTTCCCGCTTCACCGGCTTGTCGAGGATGCCGGCCAGCAGCCCTGGGGAGACATGGGGATGAGCTCCCACGGCCGACAACAGGACCACCGGGGTATCGGGGCTCAGCGCGCCCAAGCTGCTTGCCACAACTAAGCCGTCTTCTTGGCCGAGCCGCTGGTCGACCATGATCACGTCGAGGGACCCGGCGCCTTTTAGGCACGCCTCCGCCCGGGCGCCGTTCGATGCGGCAACTACTTCCGCGCCCCACGATGCGGCAAGCTCCCGCAGGGAATTCGTCGCAGTGTCGTTGTCGTCGACGAGCATTATCCGGGTTCCCGACACTTCGGGGGCGGCCTCGGCCGAAGCTTGGCGTGGGGCGGGAACGCTGAAGTGGAATGTGGCGCCTTCACCGGGTGCGGAGGTGACTCCGATCTTGCCGCCCATCAACTCGACCAGTCGTTGGCATATGGTCAGGCCGAGCCCGGTTCCGCCGTACTGGCGGGTTGTTGACGCGTCGGCTTGATGGAACTCGGAGAAGACGAGCGTGAGTTGTTCGGCGGGAATGCCGACACCGGTGTCGCGCACCGAGACCTCGAGCATGCCCTCGTCCCCGGTGGTCGGTCTGTAGCCGACGTCGAGATGGATCTCGCCTTGTTCTGTGAACTTGGCGGCGTTCGAAAGCAGGTTGACGATGACCTGACGCAGGCGCCCTGGATCGCCGATCACCCTCGCGGGAACCGCTGGGCGAATGGAGCAGATCAGCTCGAGATTTTTTCGGACACATGTCTGAACGATCAGGTCGGCCGAGTCCTCCACCAGGCCGACCAGGTCGAAGGGTATGGACTCGAGGGTCATGCTGCCAGCCTCGATCTTCGAGAAATCGAGGATTTCGTTGACTATGAGCAATAGGTGTTCGCAGCTGGCCCGGATGGTTGCGCCGAGCTGAGCCTGGTCCTCGTCGAGCGGTGTGTCGAGCAGGAGCCCGGTCATCCCGATGATCGTGTTGAGCGGGGTACGGATCTCGTGGCTCATGTTGGCCAGGAAC
>CAZCCS010000104.1:0-9097 GCA_964497005.1 uncultured Acidimicrobiaceae bacterium
TCGCTGTCATTGCAGGGCAGTGAACTTGCGTTGACCGCAGACGCGACCGTGGAGGTCAGCGGTCCGATGATCAGCCTCGGCGGATGAGGAGCTTTTAGTTGTCTGAACGCTTTGTCGGACGAGGGTGGAGCTACCCCATCAGCACCGACGCGACCGGCTCGATCGCGCTCGCCGGTGACGACCGGAACCTCGAGCAAGCGATCCGGCTCATCCTTGCGACAGCCCCGGGAGAGAGGCCGATGCGTCCGGAGTTCGGTTGCGGGATCCACAACTTTGTGTTCGCACCAGCGAACGCGACCACCGCCGGACGGCTGGCTGCCGAGGTCAAGCGTTCGCTTGCACGTTGGGAGCCGCGAATCGACGTGAAATCGGTGGATGTGAGCGTCGACGAGTATGACCGCAGCGCCATGTACATCAGCATCAGCTACACGAAGAAGGGCTCGTACGACCCGCGCAACCTGGTCTTCCCCTTCTACGTGATCCCCGAGGGAGAGTGAGAGTCGAGTGTCGCTGCCTGCCCCGAACCTTGACGACCGGCGATTTCAGAGTCTGGTAGACGACGCCAAGAGGCTGGTCCAGCAGCGGTGCCCGGAGTGGACCGACCACAACGTCTCCGATCCGGGCGTCACCCTCATCGAGACATTCGCTTACATGGTCGACCAGCTCATCTACAGGGTCAACCGGGTGCCGGACCGGAACTACGTGAAGTTCCTGGAGTTGATCGGCGTACGGCTCTTTCCCCCCACCGCGGCGACAACGCCCGTGACGTTCTGGCTTTCGGCACCGCAGGACAACCCGGTCCTCGTTCCGGCAGGGATCGAGGTCGCCACGCCCCGCGCTGACAGCGAGTCCTCGCCGGTCGCGTTCACCATCGGGGACGACCTTTCGATCGTTCCTTCCGAGCTCACTTACGTGTGCTCCATTCCGACCGGTGGGACGTGGCGAAACCACACCGACGCGTTGATGCTCTCTCCCGTCTCCTCCTTCTCGCCGCAGCCCGTCCCTGACGAGGTTCTACTCTTCGGGCTGTCCGCGGCGGTGCCCCGTTGTGCGGTGAACCTTAGATTTGACTGCGAGATCGAAGGGGTTGGCGTCGACCCGGATTGGCCGCCTCTCGTCTGGGAGGCCTACAACGGCGACTCGTGGATCGAGTGCGAGGTCGACAAGGACACCACTGGCGGTTTGAACCGCGCCGGGGACGTCGTACTCCACGTTCCAGCAAGCCACCAGATGGCGTTGGAGCATCAGCTGAGGGCCGGTTGGATCCGAGCGAGGGTCACCGCTCCCGAAGAGGGCCAGCCGTTCTACAGTAACTCGCCACTGATCAAGAAGGTTTCGGCGTTCACCATCGGCGGGACCGTCGACGCGGTGCAGGCGGAAGTCGTAGATGAAGAAGTGATTGGAATCTCGGAGGGGGTAGCCGGGCAACGATTCGTCGTCGCTCGGCCCCCAGTGATGCCGTCGGGTGGCAGCACCATCCTCGAGGTGTCGAGCGAGGAGGGATGGCAGGAGTGGACCGAAGTATCTGACTTCGCGTCTAGCGGGCCCGAGGACAGGCATTTCGTGCTCGACGCCGTCCCCGGAGAAGTGGTTCTGGGCCCGGTTGTCAGGAACCCCGACGGGACACTTTCGAGCTACGGGGCAGTCCCGCCGAAAGGTGAGTTGCTTCGCATCCGGCGTTACCGCACTGGCGGGGGTCGCCGGGGCAACGTTTCGAAGGGAGCGATCCGAGTACTTCGCAACACCATCCCGTTCGTCAGCCGGGTCGAGAATCGCCGAGCGGCGACCGGCGGCGTCGACGGGGAGGACATCGAAGAGGCGAAGATCCGCGGGCCAATCCTGCTCCGGACGCTGAACCGAGCAGTTACCGCGGAGGACTACGAGCAGCTCGCCCGCGAGGCCGCGCCAGAGGCCGCACGGGTTCGAGCCGTGCCCGCCACCGCGCAGGAGGAGGCCGGCGGTGTCAGAGTCCTTCTCGTTCCTTCGGTGGCGGACGACGAGGACGGCAGGCTCGGCTTCGACCAACTCGTTCCCAACCCCGACATGCTGAGCACCGTCGCCGCAGCTCTGGATCAAAGGCGCGCGATCGGAGCGCGCGTCGTGGTCGAACCTCCGGCATACCAAGGGGTGACGGTGGTGGCAATGATGCGCGCCCGGCCGTGGGCCGATCCGGCGAAGCTTCAATCCACCGCTACCCGGGCTCTATACCAGTACCTTCACCCCATCACCGGCGGAGCGGACGGCAGGGGTTGGCCGTTCGGGCGGCCGGTGCACGTGGGAGAGGTGTACGCCGTGCTACAGGGGCTTCCCGGCGTGGAGCTGGTCGAGGACGCAAGGCTGTTCGCTGCTAACCCCATCACGGGTGAGCGCGGCCAGGCCGCCCAACGGGTGGAGGTCGCGGCCAACGCGCTGGTGTTCTCTTATGAGCACCAGGTCAGGGTCGAAGGAGCGTAGAAGTGGCTGTGCTCGATCCACCCGCGAGTCCCGGTGCGCCGGCGCGCGCAAACCGGCGGCACGGCGCCGCCGCCAGCGTGGGATCGGCCGAACCGCCAGGCCGCGGAACGGTGCCTGGAATGTCGGCTGCACATACGATTGCGGAACTCCTGCCGTCGATGTTGCAGGAAGACGAATTCTGCGTTCGGCTCACCCAGGGCCTCGACGAGCTCATCGCGCCGCTGTTTGGAACGCTCGACTGCTGGGACGCATATCTCGATCCGCAGCTCACGCCGGAGGATTTCGTCGACTGGTTGGCGAGCTGGGCGGGAGTCGACGTCGACGAGAGATGGTCGCTGGAGCGCCGCCGAGACTTGATCGGTCAGGCCGTCGGGCTTTACAGGATGCGGGGAACCGCAGCGGGGCTCGCCGCGCACGTCGCGCTGTATACCGGCGTGACACCGGAGATCGTTGACAGCGGAGGGTGCGAATGGTCGCAAACAGCTGACAGCGCGTTCCCTGGCACCGCGCAAGCCGCGTTGACAGTGAGGGTACTGGTCGACGAACCCGATTCGATCAGCCTCACCGCGGTCCACCGGATAGTCGACGCGTCCCGTCCCGCACACGTGATTGCCCACGTAGAGGTCGTCACCGCCGCAGGAGAGACTTTGCCGTCGGCGGATGAAGCCTCGGCCGAAGTCGCGGGAGTGTCACCGGACGGGCAGACAGGTGGAGACGGCAGTGAGCCGGAGGACGGAGCGGGCAGAGGTCCGGCCCCCGGAGCAATAGATCTGCCAGGATCTGAGAAGGTCGAGCTGGAAGCTCCCGGCCCGGTCGTCGAGGAGGAGTGGGACGAAGGCACCGCCGACGGGTCTTCGGAAGGGAAGGAGCCCTCGGAATGATCGTTTGCACGAAGTGCGGGTTCCAGAACGAGGACAGCGACACATTTTGCGGATCGTGCGCGTCGTTCCTGGAATGGTCGGGCGAGAAGCAGGTGGTGGAGGAGCCCGAGCCTCAGGTAGCCGAACCCGAACCCGAACCGGAGGCGGCCCCCGCCCCGAGTCTCTTCGACAAGGTAAAGGATCGCATCGTCGGTGTCGGCGAGGCGCGGACAACCGAAACGGATCAGCTCCCGGTCCCCGAGCCCGCGGTGGCAGTGGTCGGCGCCGGAGATGTCGCTCCTTCGCCTGCGGTCGAGCCGGTTGCTGCAGGGGTGTCCGCCTACGCAGCGCCCGTTGAGTCGTCCCCGCCGCCGATCATGGAGCCGGCCTCCCCACCTGCGATCTCAGCAACTGGTGACGGCGAGACGTCGGCAATCACGCAAGCTCAGCCAGCCGTTTCACTGGCACCGCCACCACCGCGCCCGCCGGCTCCCGCCACGTCTAACCAACCGACGTCCGGAACGCCGTCTGATCCGGTAGTGCAGGCGGCTGCTGCGGCGCCGTCCGCTCCGGTCGCCCCCGCTGCTCCAACCGGGCCGGTGCAACCCGAGGCCGTCAAGCCGATGGCGTTACGGGCGCGCCCGGTGCCCAAGCCGCAACCAAAGCCGGCACGGGTCATCAACCCCGGGGACAAGATTTGCAACCAGTGCGGTGACGGAAACGACCCGGCGCGGCGTTTTTGCCGTCGCTGCGGAGCTTCATTGCAGCAAGCCGTGGTGTTCACGCCGCCTTGGTATCGCCGTTTGATTCACAGGCTTCGTCACCGCAAGGTGCGCGCTGCCGGCGACCGGCCCCGTCAGCGCCGGCGAGTGATAGGCGGCGCCGGCGGTGGATGGCTCACCAGCTGGTTCACCCGGATCGTGTTGTTGGCGATCATCGTGTTCGCAATCCTCGCCAACGTGGGTCCCTACAAGCATCCCATCCGTCACCGCTTGAGCATCTGGTACCACGACGTCGCCAACGTCGTGCACACCACGTACAACCCGGTGCACCCGACTGGGGCGAGCGCGACGACTGCGGCTCCGGGGCATCCCGCGGGGCTGGCCATCGACAACGCCAGCAACACCTGCTGGGAAGCCGGCGGGACCAAAGCAGGCGTGGGCGAGTCGATCACCCTCAACCTTCAGTCGGCGAGCGACATCGACAAGATCGGGTTCATCAATGGTGACAACGACTCGCCCCAGTCGTTCCTGACCGAACCCCGGCTTCAGACGATCCAGGTTACGTTTGGTACTTCGACGCCGTACGTCAAGACCTTCACGTTGAAAGACGAGTCGTCCTTCCAGACCTTCACCATCGGCGCCAAGAGTGCTACGTCCGTGACGATCACCATCGAATCGGTCTACGG
Organism: uncultured Acidimicrobiaceae bacterium; assembly: GCA_964497005.1. GTDB lineage: Bacteria > Actinomycetota > Acidimicrobiia > Acidimicrobiales > Palsa-688 > DASUWA01. Next base: position 4,723 of record CAZCCS010000104.1, read on the forward strand.
CTCGTCGCAGGGTAAGAACGCCGCCCTCACCGAGGTGGAGCTATTCAAGAAGAGCTAGGCGTCGCGCGTGGGCTAGCCGGTCCCAGGATCGCGGCGAGGCTCGGCGCTCCGGCCAAGAGCGTCCTCGTCCGGGCGAAGCTCCCCGCCGGAGCCGCCAACATCGGCGCGCCCGTCGACCGAGCGCTTCGTTCGGCCAAATCGGTGATGCCCAGGGAGGCGGCGAGGTTCAGGGGAGTGGCATCCAAGCCAGCGATGCCTACGGAGGCGGCGAACTTGAGGGGGGTGACCTCCAAAGCCGCGGGCGCACGCCAGGCGGCCAAAGCGCGCCTCCCGATTGCTCCAGCAAAAAGTGTCCTGGTGCGAGGAAAGGACGCCGCCGCGCCGGGGGCTAAGCGGGCGGCGAACGAGTTGAAGACTGTGCAGGACAGGGCGCGAGAGGCCGCAGCCGCGGGCAAGTCCGGCATCGCCGGCCCGGCCTCCAAGCTGCGCGACGGCGTCGACAAGGGGACCGGCTCCCTAAAGGCGGCTGCGGACAAGGCGAAGGCGCTCGCTCGAACAAAGTCGGCACCGGCCAAGAGTGTGCTCGTCAAAGCAAGCGCCCCCAAGCTTGGGGCCGCAAAGCTCGGAGCCGCGAAGATCGGAGCGGTCGCGGAAAAGGGCCGGCCAGCGGCTGCCGAAGCAGCACGACTTTCTCGGATGCTGAGAAGTTTTAGGTAGCGAGGGAAGGTTTTAGGTAGCGAGCGGAAGTCTTAGGTTCCGGACGGAGGGTCCCTAGGCGCTCGGCGGCCAGCCCGCAGACGACTCGGCGCCGAGCGCCTCCCCTAGCTCGGACCGCCGGCTGATCCCCAGCTTGAAGTAGACCCTTGCGAGGTGGGTGTCGACGGTTCGGATCGACAGGTGCAACCTCGCAGCAATGGCCTGGCTGGACATGCCCGTTCTGGCGAGCAGGGCGACCTCCCGCTCCCGGCGGGTGAGCGATGGTGGCGTCGACGCGAGCTGAAAGGTCACCGGGCGGATCGACTCGAGTCCGGTCAACAACGACTGCGCCCGCGACGCCGAAGCCGTCGCTCGCCGGGGCTGGGCTGCGCGGCTGTGTGCTTGGCTGGCTTGCGCGGCCGTCTCTGCCGCGTAGAGGCGGAGCCCCATCAGCTCGTAGCGCTCGGCGACTGAGTCGAGCGCGTCGGCGTTGCCTTCAGCCAGCGCCCGTGCGTGCGCGGCCAGGACCTGAACGAAATCCCCCTCGACCCAGGCTGCAAGCTCGTCGAGACGGTTGACGAAGGTCTCGCCCGTGGCGGCCGTCGCCCCGAGGCGGAGGCGGGTGCTGAGGGCCCCGAGCTCGTGGGCGACCTGGCCGCCCTTGCGAGCTTCCTCGCAGGCGATGTCCAGCTGGCTCAAGGCAGTAGAGATCTCGCCCCGGGCCACCGACACCCAGGCCTGGGCTACCCACAGGCGGGAAAGCATCCACCTTTCGGATATCCGCATCTCGGCACGAGCTTCAGCCAGCGCCCCGGCGGCGCCGAGCGGGTCGCCCGACAGCGAAAGCGCCTCGGCCAGTCCGCAAAGCAGGTGGCGGCGGCTCGCGGTGACGTCAGTGCTGCTCGCCGAGTCGAACGCGGCGATCGCCTCGCGAAAACGCAGGATGGCCAGCGCCAGCTGACCCTTCACGAGCGCAACCCAGGCGAGGGCGCCGGTGGCGATCCCCTTCTCCTCGTTGTTGTGCATTTGCAGGGCTTGGGCGTACTCCTCCCTTGCGAGGTCCTCCATCTCCTGCACACGGCCGTTGAACCGGTAAATGCTGGAGCGGACCATCACCGGCCACCCGACTGCCATCGGCGACGGGGCCAGCTGGTCCCCGTCCGCCGGCCGGAACGCTTCGATGACCCGCATCGCCTGGTCGCAGAACCCGCACCAGACCAACGACATCGACAGCGCGAAGCTCGCGGTGATCCGGGCCTTCTGTTTCAGTTGCGGCAGGTCGAGAAGCGGGCGGCAGGTCGCCACCGCTATGTCCGGCCTTCCCATGAAGTTCAACAATGCAGACCGGGTCGCAACGAGCCACGCTTTCTCGGACGGGTCTTCGAGCCTGGTCTCCACCTCCTCGAGAACCCGGTTTGCGCCAGACCAGTCGCCCAGGCCCCAAAAGAGAGCGGTCGCGCGAAGGACCGCGAGTCGTGCGCGCTCGTCGTCGTTGTCGCCTGCGTAGTCCCCGAGCACCGCCAGTGCCTCCTCGGAACGGCCCAAGTGCCGCAACGCGTCCGCGAGCGAGATCCTGGCCGGCGTTCCGCCGCCGGCGGTCACCGCGGCCTGCGCGAAACGGGCGGAAAGAGCCCAGTCGAGCCGGCTCGCCGCGCGTAACGAGGCCTCGACCATCAGGTCCGGACGGACATCCCCTCCCGAGTCGAGGCGCCACGCCGCCACCCGGAGCAGGTCGGCTTGGAGGCGCCCGGAGGATTCGAACGCGTCGGCGAGCAGCCGGCGTAAATCGTTAGCCCGGATCTCCGGGATCCGCTCCCTGATCAGCTCGCCGTAGAGAGGGTGGGTGGTGCGGGCGTACCGACCGTCGGCCGCGTCTGGCTCGACGGCGACCAGGCCTCGCCGCTGCAGCGCGTCGAGATGCTGGTCGGGCACCACCCGTTCGAGCGCGACGAGCGGAAGCGGATCGGCGAACGCGATTACGTCGAGAGACTCGCGCAGCTTGTCGTCTAGGGCGCTGAGCCGCTCGTCGAGCAGCTCCTGCAGGCGCGGTCCGATGGTCAGGCCGCCGACGAGGTGCCAAACACCCCGCTCCCTGGCGATCTTGCCCGCATCGGTTCCTGAGAGGATCAGTTCGCGGAGGTACAGGGGGTTGCCGCCGCTCGTGTTCCACAGGGCCTCGCTGAGATCGTCATCGACGGGACCGCCGAGCAGTGCCTCCGCCAGCTCCAGGGCGTGTTCGCGGTCGAGCGGGCCGAGGTCTATCCGCTCGACCATCCCCTCCTTCCACAGCGAACGGAGCGCGGGCGCGAACGTCTCGCCGGCCCGGGCGGCGATAACGGCCCTGGCGCTGCCGGTAGAGACCAGCTGGAAGAGCAGCGTTGCCGACGCGCTGTCCAGGCAGTGGGCGTCGTCCACAGCGAGCACCAGGTCGCGACGACCGGCGCTTTCGATCACGGCTTGGCGGATGGTCTGGAGCAGGAAAAAGGGCTCCGGTCGGGCGCCAGGCAAGTCCCGCACCTCGGGGACGAGGGGCGCGAAGGCTCCGAAGGGGATGTCCGGGCCCGATGCGTGCGCCATCAACCACAGGACCCGGCTGTTCGGTTTCTCACGGAAGCCGTCCAGCACCGCGCGCGCGAGCGCGGTCTTTCCGACTCCGGGAGGTCCCACCAGCATGATCCCCCCTCCACGTGCCAGCCCGGCTTCCGCGGCCGCGAGCGCGTCATTACGCCCCAGCAGTTTGACCGGGCTGTTAGCCCAGTTGCCCACAGAAATGATTATTGCAGGGACCGTGACGTTCGGGTAGGGAGAGTGTCAGGTGTCTCCCCGGTACTCTGGGTGCATGGCCGAAAACATCCCCATGGCTGGCAAGATCACCGTTGCTGGCGACGGCACGCTTATCGTTCCCGACGAACCGATCATCCCGTTCATAGAGGGCGACGGCACGGGTGTGGACATCTGGCCGGCGGCCAGGGCGGTTCTGGACGCCGCTGCCAGCAAGCACGGCAAGAAGATCTCCTGGCGGGAAGTGCTCGCCGGCGAAAAGGCGTACAACGAGACTGGTGACTGGCTCCCGGAGGAGACCATCGAGATCTTCCGCGAGTACCTGATCGGGATCAAAGGTCCCCTCACCACCCCTGTCGGCGGCGGGTTCCGGTCGCTCAATGTGGCGCTGCGCCAGATCCTGGACCTGTACGTGTGCCTGAGGCCCGTGCGGTGGTTCGAAGGCGTTCCCTCGCCGGTGAAGCGCCCCGACCTGGTCGACATGGTCATCTTCCGCGAGAACACCGAGGACATCTACGCCGGCCTCGAGGTTCAGGCGTACAGCGCCGAAGCCAAGCGGATGATCGAGCTGCTCCACGACGAGTTCGGGTGGGACATCCGCCCCGACAGCGGCGTAGGGATCAAGCCGGTCTCGGAGTCTGGCTCCAAGCGATTGGTCCGGGCCGCCATCAACTACGCGGTCAAGAACGGTCGAAAGTCGGTGACCCTTGTGCACAAGGGCAACATCCAGAAGTTCACCGAGGGCGCGTTCAGGACATGGGGCTACGAGCTGGTGAGGGAGGAGTTCCCGGACGTGGCCGTGAGCTGGGAGGACTCGAACGGCAACGCCGGCGACCGGATCCTCGTCAAGGACGCCATCGCCGATATCACCCTCCAGCAGGTCCTCACCCGGCCGGAC
>CAZCCS010000105.1:0-9069 GCA_964497005.1 uncultured Acidimicrobiaceae bacterium
GGCCCCTACACCCGACGGAGGCCCCGAACCTCCCACTCGGTCTCGGATTTCTTCGCCTCCTCGAGCGGCCTCCCACAATCGGGCACCGGCAGTGTGCGTCCCGGGACCACCTCTGCCTCCCACACCTCGACGGGGCCGCCACGCCGGGGCCCCTCGACCTCGAGGCGAACGAGACCATCGTCGGTCTCGTATCCGGAACGGGGGGAGGACAGAAGGTCCCAGCCCACCTCCCGCAGCACCTCTCGCTCCAGCACCTGCACCCGCGGGCCGGCGAGGCCGGCGCAGCCCCGATAGTGGTCTGCCGCTTCGGCTGCTTCAGCCTGCCCAGCCCGCCTGGAAAGCACCCTCAGCACCAACTCGACGTCGGCGAACGCCCAGGCCGTCCCCTCGGGCAACAGGATGAAGGTGGGCGCGAAGCGGTGGCCGCCGGTGTGGCTCGTTCGGGCCAGGCGAACGTCCTCTGGCAACGGAGAAAGAGCCAGCAAGCCGTGCAGCTCGGTCCCCAATGAGCCGCAGCAGACGTCGCGTCTGCCATGCGTGCAGACCAGGAGCTCCCGCCCGGCCACGGGCGCCCCCTCGCCGGCGAGAAGCGCCTCGACGGCAGCGCGCAAAGCCCCCTCGTCCCCCTTGTCCGACTCGACCGCCCGACCGCTGAACCCGCGAAAACGACCCCCCTCCTCCCGCCGGTACATCGCCACCCGCCTGCGCCCGCCGGTCGACGGCCCAGAACTCTGCACCGGCACAGACGCCTGGACCCGCAACCCGGCGCCGGCCACAAGGTCGGACAACGCCGCCACCTCCTCGACCTCACCGACATCACGGGGCCACGGCAGGGGAAGGTCGACCACCAGGTACCCGTCGTAGCTCCCGGCGGTCCCGGCGGGGTCGAGGCCGACGGTCCGGGCCCACGAAGAACAACGAAGAGATCCGACGGCTGCGACGGTCACCTGCTCAGGCTATCGACGCGCTGGCGGCGAACCAGCGCCGCCGCAAGCACCGCCGAACCCAGCATCAGCGCCGCCGCGGTAGCAAGCACCAGGTTCAGCCCGTCGGTGAAGGCCGCCGCAACACCGGGAAGCACCGAGTTGACCACCTTGACGAGGGGTCCCTTGGTCGGGAGGTTGCCTGTGGTGATCGCGACCACGGCCTGTTCCCGGATGGTGTGCGTGAGTCCGGGGATGGCGTCGAGGCGGTGCAGCAGGCTGCTGGTGATCTGCCCGTAGAGGATCGCGCCCAAGACAGTGACGCCGGCGACCGCGCCGAGCTCGCGGCTGGTGTTCACCGACGAAGCGGACATGCCGGACCGCTCCGCGGGGACTGCTCCGAGTACTGCCGCAGTGACCGCGACCATCACCACGCCGAGGCCGGCGCCGACGAGCACGAGGCTCCAGCCGAACAGCTCGATCCCCGACGTCGGCGTGATGTACTCGTTGGTCAGGATGATGCCCACGCCGGCCGCGATCGACCCGACCACCATTGGCACACCGGGGCCACCGCGACCGATCCAGTGGCCGCTCAGGGCGGAGGCCGCGATCATGCACACCGCGATCGGAATGAAGTCGACAGCCAGCGCGTATGAGGAAGTGTTGCCGAGCAATTCGGTGTATAGGGGAATGAAAAAGAACACCGCGAACGTGGAGAAGTAACCCGTGAAGGCGAGCGTGTTGCCGCTAACGAACATGGGCGAGCGGAAGAAGCGCAAGTCCAGAACCGGTTCCTCGGCCTTCCTTTCGACCATTACGAAGGCGATCAGAGAGACTGCGGAGACGACATACAGGAGCTGGATCCACCACGTCGAGAATCCGTTCGTCTCTCCCGAGATGGTGGCGAAGGTGGCCCCGGTGATGGTGAGCGCCCCGAGCACGTAGCCCGGCACGTCGAATCGCCGGCGCTGGGGGGTGACGATCTCCGGCAGTATCGCGCGGACCCCGACTATCGCCACGAGGCCCACCGCGACGTTGAAGACGAAAATCGCCCGCCACGACCAAAGCCCGTCGAGCGCACCCCCGATTACCGGACCGAGGGCCAATGCCAAACCCGACACCGCCGACCACACGCCGAGAGCCTGAGCCCGTTCCTCGCCGCCCGGATATAGCTGCCTGATCATCGACAGGGTCCCCGGTTCCGACGCCGCCGCCCCGATGCCCATGATGACCCGCCCGAAGATCAACAGCGCGGTGGTATTCGCAGTCGCGCCGATCACCGAGCCCAGGGTGAACACCGCCAACCCGGCCATCATCATCCGGCGCCGGCCGAGGTGGTCCCCCAAAGTGCCGAAGGTGAGCATCAGGGCGGCGAACGCGAGGGCGTAGGCGCTGACCACCCACTGAAGCGCGGTGATACCTGCATGAAAAGTGTTCTGGATATCCGCGAGGGCGGCGCCCATGATCGTGTTGTCCAGGAAGGTCACGAACAGCACTAGCGACAGGATCGCCAGGCAAAGGCGCGGCCTCGTGGTGCCGACCTCGGTCACGGCCACAGGAGCAAAATACCCGCATCACCCCCCGAGGACTCGCATTGGGTTCCCGCCCCTACACTGCCGCCCCTGTGCGCAGCCGACGAAGTGACCTGATCCTCGCCGGCGTGCTGGGTGCGATCAGTTACATTCCGCTGTTTTTCAGCAAGTCCGGCATGGTCGCCGCCGACACCAAGCAGTACCTCTACCTGGACCCGGGAAGGCTCACGCAGGGCGCCGCTTCGATGTGGGACCCCAACACCGGTCTGGGAACAGTCACCCACCAGAACATCGGCTACCTGTTCCCGATGGGGCCGTATTACAGCGCGGCGAGTTGGCTGGGCATCCCGACGTGGGCTGCGCAGCGGTTCTGGATGGGCTCGCTTCTCTTCGGGGCCGGACTTGGCGTTGCCTACTGCGCCCGGCGCCTCGGGCTCGAGGGGCCGGGAAGGTGGGTGGCCGCCTTCGCATACACCCTGAGCCCTTACCTGATCGATTATCTCGGGCGGACTTCCGCGATCGTGATGCCCTGGGCGGCGCTCGGTTGGATGGTCGGCCTCACGGTCGTGGCGGCCCGGTCCGGGCGGTGGCGCTATCCGGCGCTGTTCGCGATCGCGGTCGCGGCGGTGGGAGGGGTGAACGCCACTTCGATCCTTCTGGTGTTGGTCGCGCCTGTGCTGTGGTTGCTGTATGCGGCCGTCGCCACCAAAGAGGTGACTCCGCGTCAAGCCGCTGCGGCGGGGGGACGCATCGCGCTTCTTAGCGTCGGCGTGTCGCTTTGGTGGGCTGCCGGCTTGTGGGCGGAGGGCAGATACGGGATCAACGTCCTGCGCGTCACCGAGACCGTTCCGACCGTGTCGCGCACGTCGTCTGCATCGGAGGTGTTGCGCGGCCTCGGTTACTGGTACTTCTACGGTTGGGACAAGGTCCAGCCTTGGACGCTCGCGTCGGTCGAGTACAGCCAGTCGCTATGGCTGGTCGCGGTGAGCTACCTCGTCTCTGCGGCCGCGGTGATCCTCGGGTTCTTTGCGAGGTGGACCTACCGCGCGTATGCGGTCGTGCTGGTCCTTGCCGGCACGGTCATCGCGGTGGGCGCCTACCCCTATAGCAATCCGTCCGTGTTCGGCAGCGCGTTGAAGTCCGCGTCTGGTGGTTCGACGGTCGCACTCGCGATGCGTTCGGTGGATCGCATCGTTCCAATCGTGGTCCTCGGTCTGGCGCTGATGATGGGAGCCGGGGTGAGCTCGTTGAGGTTGGCGCGCCCGGGTGTCGGGCTGATCGCTGCCGGAGCTTGCATAGGGCTGATCGCCGCGGACCTCCCGCCGTTGTGGACTGGGAACCTGATCGCCTCGAACCTTGATCGCCCTTCACAGCTGCCCCAGTACTGGAAACAGGCTGCGGCCTATCTCAACTCAGCCGGCACCGATCGAGTGCTCGGTCTTCCCGGTGAGGACTTCGCCGCTTACTCCTGGGGTGTCACCGAGGACCCCATTGCGCCCGGCCTGCTTGATCGGCCATACGTGCAGCGTCAAGTGGTGCCCTCGGGGACGGCGGCTTCGGCCAACCTTTTGCAGGCGCTTGACCAGAAGCTGCAGGAAGGAACACTGGACACGGCTTCCATCGCGTCCATCGCCCGGCTGATGAGCGCTGGCCAGATCCTGTTGCAGTCGGACCTCCAGTTCGAGCGTTACCACCTGCCGCTTCCCCAGCTGCTTTGGCTGGAGATGACCTCGCAGCGGACGGCCCTCGGCACCCCGACCACCTTCGGCGCCCCGAACCCAGCGCCGGCGATCCGATATCCACTGAACAGCGAACTCCGGCTCGTCATACCGTCCGGCACCCCCCAACCTCCCGCGCTTGCTGTGTTCAATGTGAGCGATCCGCGGGCAATGGCGCGTGCGGAGCCCGCGTCGCAACCGCTGATCGTCGCCGGTGACGGGAGCGGGTTGATCGACGCCGCGAGCGCCGGGCTACTTTCGAGCTCCGGCGATCAGCCCATCCTCTACAGCGCGTCGTACTCCGGGGATCCCGCTGCGCTGAAGTCTGCAGCGGCCGGAGGAGCAACTCTCCTTCTTACGGACAGCAACCTGCTCGCCTCCGCCCGATGGGGCAGCCTGCGAGACAACGTCGGCCAGGTCGACCAGCCAGGCGTCTCCCCCCTTTCCAGCAACCCGTCCGACTATTCGCTTCCCGTGTTCCCGGGAGCCGGCGCCGCCACAAACACGGTCGCAGAGGTGACGGGTGTGAAGGACGTGCGTGCGACCGGTTACGGCGACTCGCTTTCGTTCACCCCCGAAAACCGACCCCTCAACGCCCTCGACGGGGACCCGTCCACGGCCTGGACCTTCGGCGCGCACTCGCCGGTGGCGGGCGGCACGATTCAGATCGATCTCCTCCATCCGGTAACCGCCAACCAGTTGACCCTTCTGCAAGCCCAAATCCAACGACCGAACCGCAGGATCGCCCGCGCCACGATCACCTTCGACGGAAAGGACCCTGTCACCATCAACCTGACGCCCGCGTCCTACTCGGTTCCGGGGCAGACGGTGAACTTTCCGCAGCGCACGTTTCAGCGCCTCGACGTCACCGTCGACTCGGCGACACCCGACTCAGGAACGGCACTTCAGCGGAAAAGCTACGACGGGCTCTCACAGGTCGGGTTCGCCGAGATCGGAATCCCGGGGCTGACGCCTGCCACCGAGACTTTGCGCCTGCCGCAGGACCTGCTGTCGTCGCTCGGCGCATCCTCCACGTCAAATCCGCTCTACGTATCTATGAACCGCCAGCGCGAGGTCGAGGTTCCCCGTCACGATCCCGAGCCGCAGATGTCCCGGTCCTTCACTCTCCCAACGCCCCGTACGTTCTCCGTGGCTGGGACCGCTGAGATCAATAGTGGCGACGCCGACGATCTCATCAACCGGCTGATTGGGGTCACCCCGCCGCCGAGCCAGAACACCGTACCCGGCACGGCAACCGTGGTCGCCGCCAACTCGTCCACCCGGCTCGACGGTGATCGCGCCGCGGGAGCGAACGCGGCGGTGGATGGCAGCCCGTCGACCGCCTGGATCGCAGAGACCGGTCCGCAAGACGGTGAGTGGCTCGGTTACAAGTTGAGCAGGCCGATCACTCTGGACCACCTCGACCTGCAGGTGATCAATGACGGCCGCCACTCGCTCCCGTCCCGCCTCACCATCAGCACCGAAAACGGTTCTCGGACCGTTGACCTCAACGTCCCCCCGGTCGGTTACGGCCGGCCGCAGAACTCGACGACCACAGTCCCGGTCGGATTCGCGCCTATCAGCGGTGCGAGCGTCACGGTGACCGTCGATTCGGTTCGCCAGGTCCGCTCGCTCGACTATTACTCGACGTTCACCGGTGCCACCGACATCCTGCCGGTCGGCATCGCCGAGCTCGGACTTCCCGACGCGGTTCAGCCCGAGCCGCCCGAGCAGATACCGCCCGTTTGCCAAGCGGGACTGTTGAGCATCGACGGCGAACCAGTGGACGTCGAAGTGAGCGGCACCACCGCCGATGCGATGTCGGGGCAGCCGTTGCAACTCAGAGCCTGTGGCACCTCCGCCAACGGGATCACCCTCGCCCCCGGCAACCACGTGGTAGCGACCAGCCCCCGGCTGCCGTCGGGTTGGTCGATCGACTCTCTTCTTCTCGCCTCATCCACTGGGGGAGCCGCGGGTCCGGCCGTGCCAGGCGTCAACACCGCGTTGACTGCTCCGACGATGACTGGGGCTTCTCCGCCGGCCACGGTTACGGTCGACCATCACGACCGGACCTCTTGGGACCTAACGGTCACGTCGCGCGGGCAGCCCTTCTGGCTGGTGCTCGGGCAGAGCTTCAGCAAGGGCTGGTCGGCGGCGGCCGGTGGCCGTTCCCTCGGCGCCCCCCGGCTCATCGACGGCTACGCGACCGGGTGGCTGGTACCGGCAGGTGCGATCAACGGCACGGTCAAGGTCCACATCGAATGGACGCCGCAGCGGGTCGTGTGGGCGGCGATCGGGGCGTCGAGCCTTGCGCTGATCATCTGCATCGGACTGGCGGCGTGGCCCGTGCGCCGCCGACGCCGACGCCGACCAGGCTCGAGCGTCCGCGAGCTCCCACGCGACGACGACCACGGCCGCCTGGCGAGCAGTGCCGTCCGAATCGTCACCGCCACCCCGGGGTCCGCACCGTCCGCCAGGACCGTGATCGCTGCCTCACTCGGGTGGGGACTCGCCATGGCTGTGGCCAGCAGGCCGGCGATCGGCGCGGCCGCGCTGCTGGCGAGTGCCGTGGGCTGCTTGCTGCCCCGCGGCAGGATGGCCGTCCGGGTCTTGACGGTCGCAGCTCTGTTGGCTGTGCCCGCGTACGTCGTACAGCAGCAGGCCGCGCATGACTACCTGCCGACGATCGACTGGCCGTCCGCCCTCAGTTCGGCCAACGACATCGCCTGGCTGGGGCTCGCCCTGCTCGGCGCCGACGCCCTCACCGGAGCGGTCCTCGCCGCAGCGCGGCGCAACGCCAGGCCTAATACTCTCGGTGAAGGAGGGAAGGCAGGCAATTGACGACCATCCTTAGCGTTGCGCTGGCGCCGGCCGGTGGCGCCAAACTGATCGCTGGGACGGCCGTCGCGGTACTTGCCGCGGCCCTCTACAACGTCGGCTACATCCTCGAAAAGCGAGCTCTGACCGATATCCCGCCGCTCGGCGTCAACCCGCTCCGGTTGGTCACGACGGTCACCCGGTCCCGCCTGTGGCTCGGCGGGTTCGCGGCCATGGTCGCCGGCCTGATTCTCCAGGTCGCCGCGCTCACAATGGCCCCAGTGTCCGTAGTCCAGCCTGTCCTGGCTGGCGGATTGGTGGTGCTTGTGGTCGCCGGCGGACCTCTGCTCGGCGAACAGCTTGGGAGACGCCAACGCACCGCGTTAGTCCTCGTCCTTGCCGCGGTGGTCGCCATCGCGGTGTCCTCGCGACCCGGGGCGCACCTGGCGAGCTCGGTACCTTCGCACTCGTTCGCGGCTTTGGCCTTACCAGTTGCGTTGGTGGCCGCCGTCGCAGGCTGGTGGGGCGTGCGGTCAAAGGCTGCGCCGATGTTCACGTCGGCGGCGCTGGCCGGGGCCGCCGGACTCCTTTACGGGCTGGGCGCTGTCGCCGAGAAGGCCGTTGCCACCAAAGTCGTAGGGCGCGGCGTCGTCAACGGAGCCCTTTCGGCACTCGTATCGCCTTATCCCTGGCTGTTCCTCATCGTTACGTTCGGCGGGTTGGTCGTCTTCCAGCTTGCGCTGCAACGCCATCCGGCCTCCGTTGTCGCCATCTTGTCGAATGTCGTCTCGAGCATCTGCGCGCTGGCGGGGGCGAGCATCGTGTTCGGGGAGATGCTTCTCCCCTCCGGCTGGTGGTCGCTCGCCAGGATCGCCGGATTCGCGGGGGTGGGCGCCGCTTTGCTCCTGCTGGCAGTCGATCGCCGCCGGGTCGAGGCGGCTCTGCCGTAGTGCTGACCAAGTCGCAGTCTGCGCAGGCCGCCCCTAAAGGGTGGGAGCGCTCATGGCGCGCTCTGATCGTGGCGGCGTTCCTGCTCGGTCTCGCGATCCGTCTCGCCTCGGTTCTTGCCAAGCCTCACCTCGCGCCAGCCGGCGACCCTTTGGAGTACGTCGGGCAAGCCAACCTTCTGGTGGAAGGAAAAGGTTGGATCGAGCCGCTGGTCTACGCCGGCAACCACACGCAGTTGCAAACCGCGAAGCTTCCGCCGTTGTTCACGCTCGTTATGGCGATGTGCTCGTTGGTCGGGTTCAAGAGTTTCTTCGCCCATCGGATCTGGTCGGCGATAATCGGATCCCTCGCCGTGCCCGTGTCCGCCGCGCTCGCCAAGGAGGTTGCCGGCCGCAAGGTGGCGGTGCTCGCCGCTTTTGGCATCGCCGTGTACCCGAACATGTGGCTCAGCGATGGCCTCGCCATGTCCGAGACACTGTCTCCGATCCTGGCCATGCTCGTGTTGCTCGCGGCATATCGGATGTGGCGCCGTCCGACCCGCACCGCCGCGGCGTTGCTGGGCCTGGCGATCGGTCTCGCCGCGCTCGCCCGCGACGAGCTGATATTGCTCGCACTGCTTGTCCTTTTGCCGATCGCTTGGTTGGCGAAGAACAAGACCCGAAACGAACGGATCCGCCTTGCCGGTGTCGGTGTCGCCGGTGTCGTGTTGATCGTCGCGCCGTGGGTCGGTTTCAACCTGAGCAGATTCTCGCACCCGGTGCTGATCTCCGACCGCTTCGGGGTGACAGTCGCCGCGGCCAACTGCGACTCGATGTGGCATGGTCCGCTCCGCGGGTACTGGTCGATGCAGTGCGCTTTTGAGTCCGTTAAGGGCGTCAGGGGTGACGAGTCCGCGGCAGACCCGGTCGCGTTACGCCGCGGGGTGCACTACGTGGAGGGGCACTTGAGCGGGCTTCCTGGCATGGAGGTGACGAGACTCGGAAGGACGTTCGGCTTCTATCACCCGGTCGGCCAGATCGACGTCGACAGCTTCGTCGAAGGGCGACCTCGGTTGTGGGCGCTCGTCGGCCTTGGGATGTTCTACGCGTTCGCCGCGCTGTCGGTCTTCGGGGCGGTTCGGCTCCGGCGGAG
>CAZCCS010000106.1:0-9016 GCA_964497005.1 uncultured Acidimicrobiaceae bacterium
GACGGCGGATGGCCGGTTTTTGGTGGTGCTTGGGGGGACGGGGAGGTTCTCGGTCCTCGAGTGGCTACCCGATGACCCCTATCCGGTGGCGAACGTCGAGGAGATGCCCGACGAAGAATGGGATCCCAGCTGGAGCGGGGCGCTCGAGGCAGCCGAGCGAGAGGTCCGCAGGGCACTGGCTCTCGCTGGGGAACTAGCCGAGGTCCCGGTGTTGCCGGCGCTGTCGTCCGATCCCGAGGTCGCTGCGTGGCAGCTCTGTGCTGCGATACCGGTTGGCCCCTTCGACCGTCAGCGGCTTCTCGCTACCTCAGGGATCGAGGAGCGGCTGGCGTTGCTTGCCGAGTTGGCCGCAGACGCGGCTTCGCTGCTGGCATTCCGTCTAGGCGAGGTATAAGCCGAGCTCGCGGCGGGTTGCTGACGCTCTCGCAACTCCGGGTCTACGCCCCGACACGTGTCTCACCACAGTTCCTAAATCGAATAGTGGAACAAAGGTGTGGGAGGGCGGCATTTAGTGGCAAACGGCCCGCTCGGGGATCGGATCGTTCGTTCCACTATTCGGCTTTACCACTCGCGAAGGTTCCACTATTCGTCGGCCGCGCACCGAAGGTGGAGGTCTAGGCGGGCGGCTGACTCGAGCGCGCTCCCACCACACGATTACGAAGGACTCGGTCCTCGAACCAGGGGCGGAGGCGAAGTCTGATCGGGGCGAGGTGACCGTAGATCAACACACCTTCGCCAGGCGGCACCCGGCGGAGGCGGTCAGACGGCAGCAGCCGGCGGAACGCCACGGCGGACGAACGTGTCCGGCGGCCATCGCTCTGGTCCACGCTGTAGCTCTCCTCCCGTACTGCCTCCTCGCCGGCCAGACCGGACAGCAGGTCGAGCGTCGGCAGGTCCGAGACACCGGAGAGGAGCAGCTTGGCCCGATGGTTGTTGACGATCGTCCTGGCGCGCTCATTGCCGTACCGCCCGGACAATTGGCCCAGGTCCTGGCAAACGGTCACCAACTGGATTCCTAGGCCGGCGCAGGTGGAAGCCACGGTGTCGAGATCGCGCACGGGCGCGATGTTGGCGGCTTCGTCAAGCACGATCAGAAGGGGCGGGTCCAGCGGACGCCCGGTGGAGGCCACCCGCTCAACCGCTGCTGCGATCACCGAAGACACGAGTGCCGAGAACACGCCTTGGACCCGGTTCTGCTCGTGGCTCGGACCGCAGACGTAGACCGTGCCGGAACTCTCGAGCAGGTCCTCCAGCGCGAAATCACTGGATGAAGTCCAGCCCGCGACCGTCGGGTCCTCAAAAGGAGCAAGAACGGTTTCGAGCGTTGTAGCAACCGAACTGCGAATGCGGTCATCCCGGCTTTCGCAAGCCAACAACGCGACAGCCGCTTCGTGCTCGCCCGCCAGCCTCAGCAACTGACCGGGCTCGGAGAAGTTCGACGTGTTGGTCCACCTGACGACTTCGGCCATGCTCCAACCACCGCCGTTCGCGGCAAGGAGCAGGGGGCCGAGTTGCTTGGCTGCTGCCGCGTACCAGAACGCCGCGTCGGCCATGCCGGTTCGCGCCGGGGTCGCGTCTACCAACCACGACGCGGTGCGTTGCGCCCCCGCCCAGCTGTCGCAAAGAGCCAGCGGCGACCAACGAGACAGAGGTCCCAGTCCTGAACCGGCAGTCGGATCGAAGATCCAAACCTGGCCGCGCTCCGCGCGCCATCCAGCGCTGTGGCGTGCAAGGTCGTCCTTCACTGAGGTCGCGAGTGCAGGACCCTCCCACTCGAGCAGCGCGGGTATGGCAAGGCTCGAGGTCTTGCCGGACTGGGTTGGACCGAGCACCAGGACCGAGTGACGGGCCTCGGTTGCTACGAGCCTTTTGACGCCGAACCCGCCCAGCCGCCCGAGTACGAGCCGTCTCTGTACGTCTCGTCGCCCGACTCTCAACTGGCGAGAGTCGGTGAGGGTGGCCCATCGCGCTGTCTGGTGAGGGGAGTTGCGCGCCACCCTGTCTCCACGGGTTCGAGACTTCGTCACTACGGTTCGCCCTGCCATCACCGCGACCACTGCGAGGACAATCACTAACGAAGCAGATCCGTAGTAGGCGACCGGGCCAGGTCGGGGGCCCGTGACACCAGCCCACGCTCGCGCGGGGTCCGCTCCGTGGCGCCGCAGCGCGATGAGCGCCGGAAGAGACTCCGCAACGGAGCGATGAAGGTGGTGCCCGGTTGCAATCAACCATGCGAGTTGCGCAGAGATCCAATCCCACACCACAACGGCAACCGCCGCGCCGCTAACAGCGAACATCGCTCCTGTCAGCGGCTCGTTGCGAAAAGGCGGAGCGTAGGGGGACCGCAGGCTTGGGAGGGTCTGTTTCACTGCCTGAAAGCGAAGCCCGGGTCGGCGGAATCGACCGCCGGTTCACGCATCGCGCCGTCCGTGTCGACGAGCGCCGTTTCGCTCGTTCCGAGGATGTGCTCAACGAGAAAAGAACGATCCCCTACCTTCCATAGTGCGATACCTCGTGGCAGATGGACCAGAGCGTCCCGCTCGGTTCGCGTCAGCGACAGCAGATCGGCGGTAACAGTCGCCTCGGAGGGAGGCTGCCCGAAGACAACCCTCGTCTCCGAGTCCGCCAGCAATCCCTCCGCCAGCCTTTGCTGAACCGACCCGGCCGAGCCGGCCGCTTTGAGATCCGATAGCCGGTGAACGACGGCCACGTTCGCAACACCGAAAGAACGGGACAGCTTGAACGCCGACTGGAGCCACCGGGCCGTCGCAAGATCGTGCAGGACGGCCCAGGCCTCGTCGACCACCACCAGCCGTTTGACCCGATCCTGTTGGAGGAGCACCGACTGCATCCAGCCGGTCGCGCACGTCATCAGCAGGGTCAGCGCCGGCGAGGCGTAGACGCTCGACAGGTCGAGGACGACCAGCGGTGCGGAAAGATCCACGTCAGCGGAGGTTGGACCATCGAACATGCCGGCGAGGTCGCCTTCGACCAACCTGCGCAGTTCCAAGGCCACGCAGCGACCGTCGAGGGCGAGCGAGTTCAGGTCGGTTCGAATCATGTCCGCTGACTCCGACATCGGTTCGAGCATCAACCGCACGATGTCCACGAGTGTCGGACTGCCGGCAGTCGTGCAAGCGGAGCGGACTGCGAGTTCGGTCGCGGCGCGCTCGGCCGGGCTGAGGTTTCGTCCGAGCGACGACTCCGCAAGCGAGCACACCAGTCCCGCCTGCCTCCTCGCGACTGAAAGCGGCCCGCCCCACGACGCGGCCGAGTCTCCGCCAAGGTCGAGAGGATTTAGCCGGACCGAACCGCCCGGCCGCAACATCACAGGTTCCACGCCGACTGCCCGGGCGAGCGGGCCGTACTCGCCTTTGGGATCCACGATCCAGGCCTGCCGACCGAAGGCCATCTGACGCCATACGAACGTCTTGACGAAACTCGACTTCCCGCGCCCGACCTGCCCGGCAACGATCAGGTTTGGATTGGTCAGCGCGCCCCGCCTGTAGAGAGCCCACGGATCGAAACAGAAGGAGCCTCCGCCGAGAAGGTCCCTTCCGATGAACGGACCGTGACTGCCGAGACCGCCCTCGTTGACAAAGGGGTACGCCGCCTGCAGATGCGCCGTGGTGGCCCGGTGCGCCGGCGGTTCGGCACGGACGGCTCTTCCGAAACCCGCGCTCATTGGACTCACCTCAATCCTCGAGCCAGCGGCAAGGTGAAGGTGAACGCCTCGCGCTGGCGGCCGTACAGCCGGCGGATTTCGAGGTGAGCAGCTTGCGCGGCGTGCTCGGTTTCGGCGCACGCGAGATCGAGCTCCGCCCGGTCACTGGCACTCACCGTCACGTATCCCGAAAACCTGTACTCAGCGTGCCCTACGGCGAGCTCCTCCTCCCTGCGAACCACGCTCTCGGCTTCCTTGTCTCGGCGGGCGTTCGGAACGAATCCCGCTCTGGCGCGGAGCTGCTCTTCGGCGACGTCCGCGGTGCGGGCGGACCGAACTTGGCGCGCCGCTCGGTCCGAGGGCACAGGCGCCATCGTGAGCGAAACAGAACGCCGGCCTCCGCTCATCAACAAGGGGCTCATGAAGTCGGGGCCGACCTCGATTCGCGGCCACTCGGCGACCCAGTAGGTCGCGTGCCAGGTCCCGCCGGCCCGTAAACACGACCATCCCTCGTCCTCGGCGATCGCCCGGAAGGACTGCCGTGATCCTGTCCTTCTCGCGGTGGGCTGCTCCGAGTGGGCTGACTCCACCAGCCCGGCGATCTCGTGAGCGCCCAGGGGCGCGGAGGTCCAGAGCTCTCCGTTCCGGAGTTGACCTTCGAGCAGTCGAAGCTCCCGTCGGATCGTGTCCGAAGCTCTACGCCCCGCCTCACCCGAAACTGTTCGCGGACCTGCGACGGCGACGGCCATGTAGACCTCGTGCATCTGCGCCGCAGACGCGGCCCCCGATATCACGTCGGCATAGCTACTGACAGCTTCGTGACATCGTCGTTCGGCAGGCTCGATCGACCGAGCTGTTTCGAGTAGCTCCGAGTTACTCGCACACCAGCTTCGCTCGATCCATTGCACTCGCCGCACTCTCGTTCCGGGGCGGCCGATCGAGTTGAGAACCACCCGCCAAGAGTCGAGGCGACGCGCTTGGTCCTCGGCGTCGAGTAGTGCGAACGATCTCCCTCGAACAGGTAACACAGCCACCCAGTTGCCGGATGCCCTGTCTATGACCACCCCAACCGGTGGCTGGCCAAGTTCGGCCTGTAGGGCCGCAAGTTCCACGCCAAGCAACGCATTTGCGGACATCCTCCCGCCCGTCGCTCGCGCGCCGACGACGGGTCGGATCCCGTTGAGTCGATGCCCGTCGAGCGGCTCGCCCGATACCAGTGGACCCCGCAGCCTGCGGAGGCTCCATCGGAGGGTCAGGTCGGCCCAGGATGCGGCGGTCTTGCCGTCCTTGGTCCAGAACGTGCCTACACCCGCAGCCAAGACGGATCCCAATGCCAGCGCAGGCCCGGCGGGTCCGGCGAGCACTCGAATGGCCATCCACGCGGCGAGCAGCCCGGCGGCGGCGACGGCGATTTGGCTCGCTTGCAGACCCAGGAGCAGGCCACGTCGTTCGAGCGGATCGAACGAGTATCGGGGGGCGCCATCAAGCATCGTTGCTTCCCCCTGAAGGGACCCGGTAGTCAGGCTCCCGAACCGGCAGTGGTTGAGCCCGCACCGGTGACGATTCCGGTTTGCTGGATTCGCTGGTCCCGCGGGCCGCGAGGATGCGCTGGACGACAGGATGGCTCGGTGCAGCGGCGACCGCCGCGGTCCGGCTCGCCGCCCGGAACGGGCGTCTGGCCAACCCTTCCAAGTGAGCGATCGCCCCGACCTCGACTACCGGTACCAGCTTGAGCAGGGCGAAGGGAGCGAACGACGCTAGAAGCAGGATTCCGGCTCCCTCCAGCGCCCCGTCGATCGAATTGTCCCCGGCCACAACGGTAAGGCCCAACCACAAAGTGGCGAATATGACGAACTTCGACAAAACCAAGGCCACCAGAACCTGCACGGACCGTTTCGCGATGGCGGCCATTGCCGGCCAGATGAAGGTCGCCAGAGCAAGGGGCAGGAAGAAGACCGCGACATAGATCGCCGCAGACCGGAGCACGAGTTCGAGCCACACCATCAGGGCGCCGGCGAGCGCAAGAAGGTAGATGCCGATTGCGACCAGAGCCGGCGACCCAGTTGCAACCGAATCGCCGGCGAGATTGAGCAAGGCACCGTTCAGGTTCAGATGGTCGCCCACAACGAGGAAAGTCAACGAGTCCGTTGCCCGCAGCCCCAGGTCGGTGAACACGGTCGCCGCTCCTGCTGCAATCGCAGCAACGGGAAGCCCGACCGCCCAGATCCTGCCGAGCCGACTCAGGTCCTGTCGGATGATCGCCCCGATGGTGGCAACCAACAGCATCGGTGTGACCACCGCTTCGAAAGCTCGCATCATCGCCTGGTAGGCGCCCCCGAACCAGTTCCCGCGAAGTTCCGGGGACACGTCGAACAAACCGATCACGTGACCTACCAGCCAAGAATCGGCCGCGGAGAGATAAGACGTGAATGCGCTCAGCAACCCGTCTGCTGCGGCGCTTGCAGCCGACCGTGCGACGTCACCGCCAAGTGACGTCACCGAGCAGCCGAGGAAAGGAAGTGCCGGGATGCAGGGGAGGCCGCCGTCGGGCGCGACCGGGATCATCAGAGCTTGCCGCCTTTGTCGAGGAAGAAGCCGATGATTTGTGGGGCTCCGCCGATTAGTACCGCCGCCAAGGCGGACACCATGACACCTCGTCGACCGTTGTAGGCCTGCTGGTAGTTGTGCGAGTAATGGCCGAAGGCCCAGATGATTGCGCCAACGACCACGCCGAGCATGGCGGCAATGAGAGCCCATCCTCCGATCCCGTTGGCCAGGTCCTGGAGGACCTGCCAGCCGGGCAGCTGGTGCGAATCGGGTTGGAGGATCGGCCGGTCGGCTATCAGGGATTGAAGGAGCAGTTGCATCGAGGCCACCTCCGGAGGCACAGGGGACGAAGGTAGACAGTATTTCATGAGGTTCCATGTCTCGCTAGTATTTTTCCTGTGCTGATCCTCAAACCCATCGGAGACGGTGTGGCCCGCTACTACCTGGGGCAAGGTGCGGGGCAGTGGCGCGGACGCGGAGCCTCGCGACTCGGATTGGAGGGTTCGGTCGAGGCCCGAGATTTGGCGGCCGTTTTGCGGGGGTGCGATCCCTCGAGCGGTTCCTACTTGCCGCGGGTCCGGTCGCCTCGCCGGCGAGCGGGGTGGGACTTGGTGTTCGCTGCGCCGAAGTCGTTGTCGCTTCTGGCGGCCACGGCGTCAGGCGACCAGGCGGTGATCGAGGCGGGCCACCGGCAAGCGGTCGTTGGGGTTTTTGACCATCTTCAGCGAGAGTCGGGCAAGGACCTGATCGCCGCGTCGTTCGCTCACTCGACCAACGCCGGCGGGGAGCCGCACGTCCACACCCACGTGCTCCTGGCCAACCTCGTTCCTGGGACCGGCGGTTGGTCGGCGTTGGGCGCGTGGCTGCACCGGGACGAGCTCGCTGGGCTTTACCACCTTGGCTTGAGACACCACATCGAGCGGGCCGGCTGGGGATTGGACTGGCGGATCCGTGCGGACGGGCTTCCGGACCTGGCGGCGGTCCCACGGGCGGCCGTTCGTGCGGCCAGCACGCGCGGCCACGAGTCCCGGGTGGGTCTCGCTTACAGCGGGCGCTCGGGGCCGGCTCGGGACTGGGCGGCAGCCGCCGGCGATGCCGGCTGGGGCGCAGATCAGGCGTACAGGGCGGCAGCGAGAAACAGCCCCGCAAGCCCACCACTGGGGGCGGCGTCTCTCGAGGCGAGGGTGACCTCGAAGCTGCTCGCCGGCGGGTCGACCTTCACTCGTCGGGATGTCGTCGTCGCTCTTTCCGCCACGTCCTCAACCGGTTTGGAAGCGAATGCGGCGTCCGCGTGGGCCGACGCTTTCTGCAATCAGGCGATACCCGCGCGGGCGGTCGGGAATGTGGCGCGCTGGACCACTCCGCTTGCGAGGGAGGCCGACCGGCGGGTGGCCGAACTCATCGAGCGGCGCGTCGAGTCCGGGGTCGGAAAGGTGGTGGACGGCGCCGAGGTGGAGGCGGCGTTGGCGGACGATGCCGGTTTCTCGCCGCAGTCGGCTGCCGCCGTCCGGGCCCTGATGGGGGGGCACGCCGTCCAGGTCATCGGCTGCGAACCGGGTCGCTCGAACTTCGTCGCCGAGGCGACGATCATCGACGCGTGCAGTTCGGCTTGGGAGGCCGGGGGGATCAGGGTCGCAGTCGCCGCGCGAAGTTCGGCTGACGCGTCGAGATGGGCGGCGCTAACCGGTGTCGAAATGTTCCACCCGTCTCGACGGCCGGACGTCCTGTTGGTCGACCAGGCCGACAGGCGGCCGCCGGGCGAGCTGATGGCTCTGTTGTGCTCGGCTCCCGACGCCAAGTTGGTGTTCATAGAGGGCGGGACCTGTCCGCGCTCTCGCGTCGACGCTTCGTTGGGTTACAACCACGCGGCCGCAATGATCGAGCCCGTCGAGCCGGGGGAAGCGCCTTCTTGGACTGTCCCTCGCGGGCGTCCGGTCGATCCGCTTTCGACCGATCGCGCTGCCGGACAGTTGCTCGGCAGATGGGCGGAGACGTTCGGGCGTGCAGATTTGCCGAGCCCGGTCATGGTGGGTCTTGGAGTGCCGGAGGTCCTGGCATTGAACGACGCGGCCCGTTCGCATCTTCGAGAGATCGGGCATCTCGCCGGCCCGTCGATCAACGCAGGCGGGCGGTCGTTCCAGGCCGGCGATCAAGTGATCGCGATCCGGGCCGGCGCAGGTTTGCGATCAGGTACACCCGGTACCGTTCTCGAAGTCAACCCGAGACGGGGAAGCGTGACCATCGGTTGGCCAAATGGTCGAGCAGCCGACTTGCGCCGGCAGTCGCTTGGGAGCATCGGACACGGCTATGCCACCACGCCGGCGGTGGCGTCGCGGATGGAGGGGCCGGTTTTCGTTCTGGGGCGGGCGGAGGGTCTCGGGCTTGATCGGGCGCGGGTGGCCGCGGCGATCTCGGTGGAGCGTCGGAATGTCGGTCGGGGCTTGGACCGCGACCGGCGGCAAATGAGCAGGGAGCTGTGGTAGGCGCCGGCGCAGTTTCGTAACAGTGCGATCCCCGAGATACGCGATCCCGTGACGAAATCGCGCTATGGCGACAGTTATGTAACAGTGACGGGCTTCACCGAAAATCTCGCGTTACAAAAGTGTCGGCGCAGAGAGCGAGAGCGGCGCGAGCCGACCAAGTGCAGGGAACCAAAGAGCCGGCTACCCGCCGGCCACGTGGTCGGTCCAGTGGTAGCCGTCCCACCATCGCCAGTGGTGAACGCCGGACGGGTCGGGGTGCCAGCCCGGCGGGATCCAGTCCGAAGCCGGCGGTAACTGGTCGGCCGGCGGTAACTGGTCGGCC
>CAZCCS010000107.1:0-4260 GCA_964497005.1 uncultured Acidimicrobiaceae bacterium
CGTGTCGCAGCTGCAGGAGCTCAACCTGCGTGAGGACCTCTTCGACGACTTCTGCGTCACCCCGTGGGAGGGCCCGGAGATCGACGCCAGGCTGGGGCACCTGTTCTGGCGGACCGGTCGGGGCACCCGGCCCGAGCTGGTCGAGTACGGGCCGCTGGCCCTGAACCTGGAGACCTACCAGGCCGCCCTCTCCGGCCGACCGCTCGACCTCACCTACATGGAGTACGAGCTGCTCAAGTTCCTGGCCACCCACCCCGGCAAGGTCTTCACGAGAGAGACGCTCCTTTCGAGGGTCTGGGGCTACGAGTACTACGGCGGCGCCAGGACGGTCGACGTCCACATCCGGCGGCTGCGCGCCAAGCTCGGTGAGGAGCAGGCCAACCTGATCTCGACGGTGAGGTCGGTCGGTTACCGCTTCGGGCAGAGCCGCTGGGGTTCCTGAAACGGAAAAATACCCCGGCCGGCGTGCCCGGCCGCCTTCAAGTCAGTCCTGCCGTCGGGTCATCACGTACCGGCCGCTGCGCGTCATAGCCGTCACCTCGTAGCCGGCGTCGACGGCCCGTCCGAGGCTTCCGCGAAGGGCGGCCAGCCACTCGCGAGCCAGCTTGGGGTTGGTCTGCCGCAAGTTGTGAGCGTCTGGGGGGACCTGGCAGAGCAAAGCCGGCGGGCGGTCGTCGATCCAGGACGGCTCGGCCAGGACCGGCTGGCCGGCGTCGCCCTCGGCGAGTATCAACGGCATCCCCTCGCTGGGGTCCGGATCGGCGGCCTCGCTGGTAGGCGACGGGCCGGAGTCAAGGGACCATCGGGCGAGGCAACGGTCGGTGTAATCCCAACGGTTGACCGGGTCGTTGAGGTAGCCGAAGAAGTCGGGGTAGTAGGCGACCGCCTTGGCGCCGACCTTCATGATGGCGAACCAGCCGTTGCGCCGCATGAGCGGGTCGAACATCCAGGTGATCTGTTCTACCCCGCGCTCCGCCGCCCACGCTCGTTGGTGCGAGAGCAGGGCATAACCGACACCCGAGCCTTGGGCCGGGCCGAGTACGCCCATGATGTGGAGGTGACAAGACCGGGCCTCTTCGCTCGCCGACATGAACGCCACCGACGCTCCGATGAGCTGGTCGTGGGCCCAGGCGCCGGCGATGTAGTTGTCGGTCAGGCCGAGGGTACGAAGCAGTGGAACGGTCACGCCGCCCGGTCCCCACACCCGGTCGAACAACGACTCGGCTTCCGCCATATCCGGAAGATCACGGAATAGGCGGATTTGTACCCCAGCTTTCAACGCGGCTTCTTCCGCCGATTGGCGGACCGCCGGGTCGGCCGACGCGGCGCCAGTCATCTCTTTAATACCCTAACATTTCGTTTGGCTGACTTACTTCACCTGTCGTGCCCGGGTCAGTCGCCCAGGTAGGCCCACGCCTCGATTTCGACGGCGGCACCCATCGGGAGGGCGGCGACGGCGAAGGCGGAGCGGGCGGGTCGGTGGCCGGCGAAAGCATTGACGTACGCATCGTTCATTGCCTGGTACTCGGCGATGTCGGCAAGGAAAACGGTCGTCTTGACAACAGAGTCCAACGAGGAGGCGTGGGCGGCGAGCAGGGAGGAGATGTTTTCGATCGCCTGTGCGACCTGGGCCGATATTCCCCCACCGACGAGAGCCCCGTCTTTCAGCCCGATCTGGCCGCTACAGATCAACCAGTCGCCGGCGCGCACGACCGGCGTATAGGGACCTACCGGCCTGGGGCCGCTTTCTGCGCTGCTCATGGGGTCCTCCCTCTTCTTGTGGGCCAGCGAGACGGTAGGCCCTGTGCGATCCAGGTCGCCGCTGCCACCGCTGCAAACACCGCGTCGGATCCGTTGACGGGTTGGCTGACAGGTGGCTGTCCGCGGGATGTGCCGTCCACGATCTCGATATTCATCGGGGGGGTGTCCTTGGCGCGGAGAATCCCGAAGGACCGGATGGTGAGGTCGGTCGGCACGCCGTCCTCGCCCACCGCGATTGCCTCCGAGCAAACCCAGCCGAGCGCCATGTGCGACGCCCCGGTGACGTAGGACCGCAGAGTCACCGCGTCGAGCGGGGGGCCGCAACTGATTGTTACGCCCAGGGCTAAGGGCCATCCGCCGGCATCGACCCGTACCTCGGCGCGGGCGCGGGCCCCGGCCGGGGATTCGACCTCTGCGGCTCCCTCGCCGGCCCGGTCAGGTGACGAGCCGGCGGTGGGGACCCGGCCCTCGCGGAGCGCTTCGGCGCCGGCGAGAAGCACGGCCGCCTCGGCCCACCCCGCGGCACGGATCCGCCGAGACACGGGTGGCCCGTCGACCGGGGCGTACTGGATATCGAGACCGGGTGCGAGGGTGGCGAGCGCGGCGTTTAGGGACTCGGTCCGTGCCCCAGCGAGCCGGAGCACGCCCGTTCCATCGGCCCGCACGCCGGCCCCGATCGGCGGTCGCTTCGGGCCGAGCCGCACCACGTCCTCCCGGGACAGGACGACCCGGACCGGCCTTCCGTGAAGGTCGGCCAACTGCCGCGCGGCGACCGGAGCGATCGAGTCAAGCTTCCCGCCGAACGCGCCTCCGTTGGCGACGGGGCTGGCAGGATCCCCACCGGGTTCGCACCAGGACGAGTCCGGTTCCAGGTACGCGGGCTCCACCCAGGTGGTCTGCAAGGTGAGATCCCAGTCACCGGGAGGGACATCTACGGGGTAGCTGAGGGCCTGGCCGCTGCGCCGGCCCTGCACCTTGCCGGAGGCTGCGCGGGCCTCCTCGAGGGTCTCCCCGACAGCCCACCCCCCGGCGCCGTCGGGGACGGCTATCAAGCAGCCGGGTGGGGCGAGGTCGTCTGCGAACCCGCCGGCGCCGAGGATGACGCCGGGGCCGGCGATCTGGGGGGCGCCGCCCTCGAGGGTGGCCCGGCGCTCGGCCGGCGTTGGTTCGGGGGGTTCGGGGTGTTGCGGTCGGCTTTCCGCTGTTTGGGCGACGGATTGAGCGGTATTTGACGCGTTTTGTAGCCCAAACACGGATTTGCCGCCCAAAGTCTCCTCGCCCTCGCCCTCGCCCTCGCCGGCGCCGGCGCCGGCGCCGGCACCCTGGTCGCAGGCTGCGTCGAGGATCGTCCGCCAGCCGGTGCAACGGCAGAGGTGGGCGAGAAGCGCGGTCTCGACCTTGGCCGGGTCCGGCGAGGGCCCCAGCGAGGCAAGGCGGCAGAGGATGCCGGGGGTGCAGAACCCGCACTGGCTGGCCCCGTGACGGGCGAACGCGTCGACCAGCCGGCGCCGGACCTCAGGCTCGAGGCCCGCGGCCGTGACAACCGACCGGCCCGCCACACGGCGCACCGCGGTCACGCACGCAACCCGAGGCGATCCGTCCACGAGCACGGTGCAGCAGCCGCACTGGCCCTGGGGGCTGCACCCGTCCTTGACCGGCTCGCGAAGACCCAGGTCCTCCCGCAGAGCGCCCAGCAGCGAAACGTCGTCGCGTGCAACCTCGACGGGCCGGCCGTCGAGGGTGAAACGGACCGTCAGTTGAGGGCGATCAGCTGAAGGAGTTACCGCAGCCGCAGGTACGGCTGGCGTTCGGGTTGTTGATGCTGAAACCCGCTTCCTGCAGGCCGTCCTTGTAGTCCAAGGTGGCGCCCTGCAGCAGGCTGGCGCTGGCCGGGTCTACGACCACGCGCACGGACCCGAACGCGGCGGTGACGTCGTCGCCGGCGATGTCGCTGTCGAAGAACATCTCGTAGCTGAACCCGGAGCAACCACCGGGCCGGACGGCTACGCGAAGCGCCAACTCAGGGTTGCCCTCCTGCTCGAGCAGCTCGGCGACCTTTGAGGTCGCAGTGTCGGTGAGGATGATCACCTCGGTGGGGGTTGCTTCGGTTTGGGTGGTGCTCACCGGTCCTCCTGAACGTCGTGGCGCGGCCCGCGTCCGCGCGCCAGCCGACTAATGCTATCCCTCATCCGGGCCTGAACGACACCTCGACCCGGCACGGATCCTCGTCGACCAGGCTGGAGAACGCCACGACCTCGGCCGAAATTGGCGTCTCTGCACACAACGCCGACGCCAGTCCCTCGGTGAGGCCCCGGTGGAGCTCGCAAACGACGTCGGGGTAACGCACCGCCAGCTCCCGGAACGGACAGCTGGTGAAAGAGATCCCCGCGACACGGGAGCCATCGGTCGGCGATGGTTGGCCCGGCTCAACCGCCGGGTCGAAGCCGAGCTGGGCGAGCTCGCCGATCAGCGCTTCGAGGCACGACGCACCGGCACCGG
>CAZCCS010000107.1:4360-8856 GCA_964497005.1 uncultured Acidimicrobiaceae bacterium
GCACCGGCACCGGATTTGAACGATCCTTCGGCGACATGCCGGCGGCCGACCGCGGCCGCGGCTCCAGATTTCAGCTGGGAGTCGGCCGCGACCTCGGCAAGCAGCTGGGCAAGCAGGCGGAAGCCAGCGGGCTCCAAACCCAGCGGAGGCACCGGATCGATCGACCGCCACCGGTGCTGCGGTCGGCCGACGCTGCCGTGGCGATCGGGAGTGCCCTCGATCAGCCCGGCGTCTCGCATCTTCTCGAGATGCAACCGCACGGTGTTCGGGTGGAGGTTCAGCCGAGAGGAAATGTCCGTCGTCGAAAGCGGCTCGGGCGAGCCGGCGAGCTCCTGATAGATGGAGTAGCGCGAGCGGTCCGCCAGGAGTTTGAACAGGGACAGCCGGTCCACCCTGGCTAGCCTACCCACCCCCTTAGACTGAGCCCGTGCTCGATGAGCAGGCCATACGTGACGCAATGCGCGGAGTGATCGACCCGGAGCTCGGCGACGACCTGGTCGACCTTGGCATGTATCAGGGCGCTGATGTGGACCGCGACGGAATGGTAACGGTGCAGGTCGCGCTGACGACGGCCCGGTGCCCGCTTCGAGCCCAGATCCAGAGGGACGTCGACAAGAGGGTCGGAAGCCTGCCAGGTGTGACTGGCGTGAAGGTGGTGACCACCGAGATGTCGCCGGCGGACAAGAAGAAACTGATGGCCCGGGCACGAATGCGCGCCCAGGAGCACCCGTCGGCAACCGACATCCCGCGCAGGACCCGGGTGCTGGCGGTGTCGTCGGGCAAGGGCGGCGTGGGCAAGTCCTCCGTGACGGTCAACCTCGCAGCCGGCCTGGCTTCTCGCGGCTACACGGTCGGGCTGCTCGATGCTGACATCGCCGGCTTCTCGGTTCCGCGGATGCTCGGCGTAGACGGGAAGCTTCAGGCGGCACCGAGCGAGCGAGGAGACCGTCCTCGCATCGAGCCGCTCACCAAGAAGGTGGGCGCGGGGTTCATCAAGGTCGTGTCCATGGGGTTCCTCTCACCAGAGGACGAGGCGATCATGTGGCGGGGGCTCATGCTCAACCGCGGCGTGCAGCACTTCCTGGAGGACGTCGCGTGGGGGGACCTTGACTATCTGCTGGTGGACATGCCCCCCGGCACCGGTGACATCCAGATGGGCCTTGCCCGCATGCTGCCCCGCGCAGAGATGCTGATCGTGACGACCCCGGCGCTGGCGGCGCAGAAGGTGGCCGTGCGCGCCGCCGACATGGCGAGGAAGGGTTACCTGCGCGTGGCTGGGGTCGTTGAGAACATGAGTGGGTTCACCTGCGGGCACGGGGAGCGCTACGAGCTGTTCGGATCCGGCGGGGGCGCCCGCCTTGCAAACGAGATCGGCGTTCCGCTGCTGGCTCAGATTCCGTTGGAGCCTGCCGTGTCGGTCGGAGGCGACCGCGGCGAACCTGCAGCGCTGGGCGAGGGGGAGGCCGCGAGGTCTTTTTCCGAGTTGGTCGACGCGGTCACCGACGTGGCACCGATCATCGAGATGAGCGACTGCACGGCCCGGATGCTGGACGCGGTTAGCGCCGCGGCGGCCGGGGAACAGCCGCCCACCTAGCCGTCGCTGCTCAGGTACCGCGGACGGGCGCGGGGACCGCGAGGACGAACCGGGTTTCGGCGTCGTGCTCGTACCAGACCCGGCCGCCCATCGCCTCGGCGAGGCCGCGGACCAGGGTTAGCCCGAGCCCGCTGTGCCTGCTCCGGGCGTACTGCAGGCGGGTGGGGGTGGGCCGGCCGGAGAAGAGAGCCCCGGCAAACTCGTCGGGCACGCCCGGGCCCCGGTCGGCGACGATGACCCTGACCTCGTCGCCGGTCACGGCCGAGCGGATCGAGACGGGCGGCTTGCCGTGCTGGAGGGCGTTATCGACGAGGTTGGCGATGATCTGCTCGAGGCGGCGAGGGTCGACAAGTGCGGTCAGCCCTGAGGGGACGTCCACACTCACGCCGGCACGCACCAGTCCGGGAGGATTCGAGTCCGGCGACCCGGGGATGTTCACCGTCGAAAGTGCGGTCTCGACGATTGGCCGGACCTCGACCGGCCGTGGGTACAGCCGCAACCGGCTCGTCTGAAGCTGGCTGATGTCGGAGAGGTCGTCGGCCAGACGCGAAACCCGCTCCACCTGGGTGCGGATGGACCGGCCGAGGCTGGCGACGTGGACGGGACTCAGTTCGGTGCCGTGTGACTCCAGGGTGGCGCCGAGGCCGACGATGGTGGCCAACGGTCCCCTGAGGTCGTTGCGTAGGAGCGCGGCGAACTCGGCACGGTCGGCTTCGAAGTCCGCCTCGACGGTTTCGTCACGGACGATGCCCTGGTAGCCGACGAGCTGTCCGTTTTCGTAGCGGGCGGTGGGCTGGATCGACAGGAGCCTCCGCACCCCGTCGGCACGGAGGATTGCGGCGGTAATGCCGGGCGAGTGCGGATTTGGGGACAACAACTCGTCGAAGTCCTGCCTCTGATCAGCCGGTCGCAACACGTCGGTGAGCGTCGAGCCCACCAGCGCGCTGAGCCGCCGGCTCACCATCACCGCGAACGCCGGGTTGGCGAAGCCGATTCTCCCGTCTAGATCCGCCTCGTAAACGCCGTCGGAGGTGCGGTCGACCACGTGGCGATAGCGGGCGAGCGCCTCCTCCTCGCGGCCGAGCGTCGCCTCCCAGTACCCCTGGGCGAGCGCGTCCGTCAGACGGTCCATCGCCGGCAGGATCCTGGTGAGTACCAGAGACAGAGCGAGACCGGCATGGCGCCCGCCGGACTCCGACAACTCGATCGCGGTCTGGACGACCAGGTCCCTCGAAATCCGAAGGATGACCAGGAGTTGGGGCAGCGGGGAACCGGCGCGTGCGGCGTCGGCACCCACCGCTCGCAGATCCTCGAACAGCGCAGCGTCCACCTCCGACCCCTGGCTGGTGACCGCCAGTAGCGCCTCGAATCGGCCCTTCGCCTGCTCGATGAACGCGGTCTGCTCGCGAAGGGACCACCGATCCGCTTCCGGGAACACGGTGGCGAAAATCTGGAAAGCCCGTCTGGCCATCTCAGCGGTCCGGCCGTCCAGCGCGTCGAGCAACTCCTGCGGGTCCAGTTCGGGAGGGCCCGCGTCGGCGCCGCCGGCGCTGGTGTCCTTGGCGGGAGCCGCCGGCCGGTTTCCGAGGGCACGGGTGAGGATCTCGATACCGGCTCCGTTTTCGGCATTCCGGGCAAGGAAGGCCTTCAGGTCGGAAAGGGGAAACTCCGGACCAGACGCCCCGACGTTAGAGGGAACGAGGTAGCCGCTTCCGACCAGCGCTTCGACGGCCACGGGGGGCAGATGAAGCAGCTCGGCTGCCTCGTCGAGTGCGAGCACATTGGGTTGCCGATCGTTGGGCATCAATCGTTGGGCATCAGTGGTTGGGCATCATTCGTTGGCGGTCGGTCGTCTGGAGTGGAGGAATGAGGTGAAGGCCGGGAAATCCCTCTTCACATCTATTTTCGCCGCCGCTGTCTCTACGCCTCTCGTATTGTCCCGATTCGCGACGTATCTCCATCGCGCCGCAGCAGTTGTCGATAAGTCAACCGGTGACATCAGGACAGACCGAATGGGAGATGTCCGGCGGAGTCCCGCCGGGAGACACTCTTCCTGTGGCGGGCGGTGACAGCCTCACTTCGTTGCCCGGCCGGGAGGAGGCTTTGGCGCGCTTGCGCGCGGCTGAGTTGGCAGACGTGGACGCGGAGATCGCGGTCCTTTACATAGACGTCGACAACTTCAAACGCATCAACGACCGGGTAGGTCACGCCGGGGGCGATGGGGTCCTGCTCGCGGTGGCTGACAGGCTGCGGGCTGCGGTGCGCCCAGGTGACGTGGTGTCGCGCTTCGGCGGCGACGAGTTCGTCGTGGTGGCAGGCGGGGTCGGCGACGGGGCAGCGGCCGCCGTCATCGCGGAGCGGATCCGTTCGGGAGTGAGCGAGCCGGTCCGCGTGAACGGCCGCAGGTTGTCCGTGACGGTGAGCGTCGGCGTCGCGGTAGGTCCGGGATCGTCGGCGCGTTCCCTGCTCGAGCAGGCCGACACCGCGCTGTATCAGGCGAAAAAGTCCGGGCGGAACCGGGTTGAGACCTTCCAGTCGGGGGATCGGTTGCGTGGCTCCCGGCAGGTTCGTCCCGAGACGGTCCTCGCGGCGACGCTCGACCGGGGCGGCCTGGGGGTGGCCTACGAGCCGATCGTCGACCTGTCAACCGGCGCGGTCGGCGCCATGCGGGTATCCCTGCGAACCGTCACAAGCGTGGATGCCGGAGGCGGGATCGCCGAGCCGGGATCTCGTATGCGGGCAGCCGGCGGCCCACATAACGAATATGAAGTCGAGACGGATGTCGACGAAGTGGAAAACGACGCCGCCGACGGCGCCGTCGAGCACGAGCACCCAGACTCTCTGATGCGACTCGCCGAGGAGTCGGGACTGATCGTCTCTCTGGGCGCGGGCCTGCTCGACA
>CAZCCS010000108.1:0-8783 GCA_964497005.1 uncultured Acidimicrobiaceae bacterium
TTAGTCTCAGCGTCAGATCCAGCTTGCTGTGGGCGCAAGCATCCCAAGCCGGCGTGCCCCCTCGACAGCTTCTCTTCGACAGTGTGCGCCGAACTTCCGGTACACGTGGCTGATGTGGGTATTCACGGTGTTCGGCGACACACCGAGTTCGGCGGCAATTTCCGGCTGCGTGAGATTGGTCTGAAGGTAGGGCAAGATCCTGAGCTCGGATCGCGTGAGAGGCTCGGCCAAAGGTGCCGACCGCATTGTCCAGGTTCCTTCGTCAATAAAGCTCAGGATGTTCGAGGCGAGTGGAGCATCTATCGCTCGCGGCCAGTGGTTGCGTCCTGGCAGGCCTCGCTCGAGAAGGAACCGCAGCGGAAGGCGGTCAAGCTCGGCGACATCAAGCGCCCCTTCCAGGGCGTGACCCGACGCGTCGCGGGCGATCGCCCGCACCAGAAGGGCTTGAGCCAACCGCAGATCAGGCGGTATTTCGACCTCAGGGCCGGACGGCAGAACGGTGGCGATAGCTTTTGCCGAGTTGACTAGTGCCAGCGAGCGGAGGTCCGCGCCGAGTTGGACCAGAACCGCCTGTGTGGCGTCACCTCTGACCAGGACCAGCCCTGTTTCCTCGGCCGTGGTCGGGCGGTTGTTTCGCTGGCGGGCGAGTTGGAGCTGCAAGGCCGAAAGGGTGACCTGGAGGCGCCCTCGCCGGCCTGCCGCGGCTCTGTGGGATTCAAGGGCGGCCGCGGCGAGGTACCGTTCGGCCTCTTCCAACGCCCCGCCTGTGAGAGCATCGGCTGCGGCCAACGCGGCGAGCTCCGGGTCGGTCAGGAGGGTGCACGGCGGGAACTCGGAGAGGAGCTCATGCAGAATCGTCGCCTGACCGCTGAGAAGGAGCCACACCCCGTTGTCCGACAGCACGCGCGAGGCAAGGGTCCAGTCGAACCCCGCCTGAGCATGGCGGACCGCCTCGATCGGGTAGCCGTTCTCGATGTGCCACTGAGCGGCGGCGTTGTGCAGAGCCGTTGTCTCATCCGGAGCGGTGCGACGTAACTGGTGCCGAAGTAGATCCGCGAACAGGCGGTGGTAGCGGAACCAGGTACGCCGAGTGTCAAGTGCGACGACGAACAGATTTGCATCCTCCAGGTCCTGGAGGATGCGTTCTCCATCATTTCGCCCTGTGAGGAAGTTGGCGAGGCGTCCGCTCACGCGGTCGAGTATGGATGTGCGCAGGAGAAGGTCCCTGACGTCGACGGATTGATTGTTGAACACCTCGCCAAGGAGGTACTCCGCGACGACTTGGTCGCTTCCGGAGAACTCGTCCACGTAGGTGTCTTGGTCAGGATGGCTAGCGAGTGAGTGAGCAGCTAGCGACAGACCAGCCGCCCAGCCCTCGGTCCGCTCGACTAGCTGAACCAAGCTCCGTTGGGATACCCGTACGCCGATCCGTTCGAATAGCATGCTCGCCTCGGGAACCGTGAACGACAAATGGGTGGCACGAATCTCGGTTAGCTCGCCGTCCAAGCGCAGACGGTACAAGCCGATCGGGAGGTCGTGGCGGCCCGACAGGACGACCCTGAGGTGGTCCGTGGCGCACATCAGCAGCCGTTGGAGCTCGGGGAACGTTTCAACCGGGCACAACTCGAGGTCGTCGACAACCAACCAGAGAGGACTATCTAGAACCGCCAAATCGGCGACTAGCCGCTCGACGATCGCCTCGCTGTCGAGTTGAACCGGAGGCGTCAGCGCCCGGACGACCGTCGACCCGACCGCTGTGCCTCGAATGGCTTCGACGACGGAGATCCAAAAGCTTTGAGCGTTAACGCCGCGCTGTCGAAGCGAAACGAGCGCGGCCCGATCCGTCAGCCGCATTTCGTGGATCCACGTTCGGAGTAGGACCGTCTTACCGCTGCCGGCGGGGGCAGACAGCATCACGACTCGCCGGGCGCTGACGAGCCGCTCGAAGAGCTCGCCGCGCAGCACGATGTGTGAACCAACCGAAGGCACATCGCCACCCATGGGCGGGGCTTGAGTCGAAGTGAGCATATCGTGCTCTGCCGGACATCGATTCGTGGTCCACGCCAAACGGCCGCGTTACCCAGCCGCATGAACGGCCACCGCGGCCCCGACGCCTATCTGCTGGCCGAGCCGGGGCGCAGTCCGGGTTTCACGGGGGCGGGGTTCGCCGCAACGATTGCCCGTGGTTGTCCGGATCGGCTCCCGCCAGCAGTCCCCCTTCGTCGGCTCGGAGTACGCGGCGGCTCTGCAGGCTGAAGAGCAACGCGAAGGACGGCCCGACGAGGATGACGGCAAAGACGAAGATGACCACGACTGCCACCAGAGTTGTCTCCGGGGCACCGGCGTTGTAGATGGTGACGGTGGTGCCCGGCAGCAGTACCGGGTACTGAGCCACACCCCATCCCCAGATGACTGCAGCGACCCCCAGGGCGGCGACGACCCGGACCTCGATTGACTTGAGCCACGGGCGGATCAAGAGGGCCAGAACGGCCAACCCGCACAGGCCGGCGAGGATTACCAGCGGGAGAGCCCGGCCGGTGAGCCGGTCGAACAACCTGCGGTTGGAGCTGTGGAGTTCCGCGATGAGAGCGACCGACAGGCCCCCGGCCACGATGGCGGCGAGCTGAGCGCGTCGGGCAAAGTAGACCCGCAACCGGCGGTCTCCCCGACGGGCGGCCTCCGTGGTCAGATACACAGCGGCGAGGTAGGCGCACGCAGCGACGAATAGGAAGCCGGCCAGCAGCGACGTCGGGTTGGTCCAGGCGTGCAAGCTGGCGTGGGTTGCATCGGCGGGCACGCTGCCAGTAGCGATGGCGCCAATCACGGTGCCCATGAAGAACGGCGTGAGGAGCGACGAAAACGCGAAGGTGGCGCCGGCGGCGCGGGCTGTCCCCAGCCGCGAAAGTTGCTTGCGAAAAGCGAACCCCGCGCCTCGAAGCACGATCCCGGCCAGCGCCAGCCATAGGGGCAGGGCCGCCACGGTCATCACCGAAGCGAAGGCGTGTGGAAAGGCGGTCCAGAAGATGACCAGGTCGAAGACGAGCCACACGTGGTTGGCCTCCCATACCGGGGTGATCGACTCGTCTATTAGCTGGCGTGGCGCCCGCCCCCGCTGGTCACCGCCGGCTACCAGATCCCACAGTCCGCCGCCGAAGTCGGCTCCGCCCAAGATGGCGTAGAGGGTGATTCCGGCTAGGAGGATGGCTCCCACGGTCGCTGCCATCAGACAGGCACCTCTTGACCGACCGCGTCCTCTTGCGCCGGGCCATAGGGGACGTCCGCCTCTTCGTGGTCACTTCGCCGCCAGCGGCGACCCAGCATCCGCAAGATGAGGATGGTCGTGACACCAAGGATGGCGTACAAGAAAATGACGACGGTCAAGCTGATGATGACGCCACGATTGGTGGTGGCCGCCTGAGCCGTGGTTAGCAGCCTGTACACCACCCACGGCTGCCGGCCCACCTCGGTGACCACCCAGCCGCACTCCATGGCAACAATCGCGGCCAGGCCGCTGACGGCACCGGCGAGCCAGAACAGCCGCTGCGATGGGAGGCGTCGTTGCCGCCACCACACGTAGGCGGCCCAGAGGCCTAGCAGCAGCAGGAGCGATCCCAATCCCACCATGGCGTCGAAGCAAAGATGGATCAGCCATACCACCGGCGGGCGGTAGGCCGCCTGGACGGTGTCCCATCCCGTGACCTTCGTACCGGGACCGAAACCAACCAGCAGCGAGTCCAGGTCCGGGATCTTGATCCCTCCATAGACGTGCCCGTTCACATAGACACCGCCGATCCATTCCGGAACGTTTCGGGAGGTGCGAGTGACGTATTCCATGGCGGCGAACTTCACCGGTTGGTCGTGCGCGATCGAGCGGGCCGCGGTGTCGCCAACAAAGAGCTGGATCGGGGTCAGAACGGTGGCCGGGACGAACCCGATAGCGAATCCTGTGTAGTGGTAGCGGTCACGTCGACCACGGAGTATGCCGGCCGCGTACACGCCGGCGACGGTGAATCCGGTCACCATGTAGGCGCCCAGGATCATGTGTGGCATTTCGTATAGAGCCGCATGATTGAAAAAAATCTGCCACGGGCTCGTCGACACAATGCGACCGGCCCGCTCGGTAAAACCGCCGGGTTGGTTCATCCACGAGTTGACGGCAACCACGGACATGGCCCCGAAAATCCCGCTGACGGCGATCGGGACGCCGCTCCAAAAGTGCGCCCACCCCGAGAGGCGCCGCCAGCCGTACAGGTAGATTCCGGTGAAGATGGCCTCCAGGAAGAAGAACAAACCTTCGATGCCGAAAGGAAAGCCGAGGACCCCTCCGTATTGACGCATCAGCCCAGGCCATAGCAGGCCCAACTCAAACGACAGAACCGTGCCGGTCACCGCCCCCACTGCGACCAGCACGCCCATCGCCTGCGACCAGCGGCGCGCGAGTCGCATCGCCACCTCGTTACGTCGCCGTAACCCGACGAACTCCGCCAGCAGCACGACGGACGGCAACGCGATCCCCAGGGACGCCAAGATGATGTGAAAGCCAAGCGTCGCCGCCATCTGTGCCCGAGCCGGGACCACCTCGACGCGACTAGCGGACAGCAGGATTACACCAAGCGTCGACGTGGTGATCCTCCTCCGGGTGTACCCGAGGCCCTGAACGCAGTCCGGCCGGTTCCAATAGCTTCCAGGCGACACCGGGCGTCGTCGGCCACAGGTAAAGCCTTCCGCTCGGGTCGATGAGTCGGCATCACGTGATTCCCGTGATTTCTTCTGCTTCCTGCGGCCAAATCACGGAAATCACGTGATGCGCGGCGGCGCGGAGAGGCGCAAGGCTTGACGTGGGTCGGGAGAGAGCCCACCGGAGGGTTCACGACGACACATGGAGGTTGCTCTTGACTTCTCCATCAGACGACAGCCTGGAAGCCGAGCGGCGGATGTTCGGCGCGGTATCCGGAGAACCGGCGGTGGGCCGGGGGCCGAAGCCGACGGCGCACTATTCGCGCCACGAGTACCACCATCCCGCCGCTGGGTGGGGAGCTGCGAAGAGTGTCAGTCGGGTTCTGGAGCGGGCGGGCGAGCCGGTGGAAGGCTTTCGGGCCCTGTTTGTGATGAACCACGAGGACGGCGGCTTCGACTGTCCTGGTTGCGCGTGGCCCGACGACCCTGATGGTTTGCGGCTCGACCTCTGCGAGAACGGTGTAAAGCACACTACGTGGGAGATGGCCCCGGCCAAGGCCGACCGGGATTTCTTCGCCGCCCACACCGTCGACGAACTCGCTGGCTGGAGCGACTACGAGCTAGAAGCTGTCGGACGGCTGTCCGAGCCCATGGGATACAACCCCGCGAGCGACAAGTACGAGCCGATTACCTGGGAGGATGCATTCTCTCTGGTCGGCGACACCTTGCGAGGACTGGAGAACCCGAATCAGGCTTCGTTCTACACGTCAGGGCGGCTGAGCAACGAAGCGACCTTCCTGTACCAGTTATGGGTGCGCGAGTTCGGCACGAACAACCTGCCGGACTGCTCCAACATGTGCCACGAGGCGAGCGGCCGGGCAATGACAGACGCGCTGGGAACCGGGAAAGGAACGGTCGATCTGCGCGACTGGGATGCCGCCGACGCAATCTGGCTAATGGGAGACAACGCCGCCAGCAACGCTCCCAGAATGCTCACCTGGCTAGCTGAGGCGGACCGGCGCGGCGCTCAACTGGTGCATATCAATCCGCTGATCGAAGCCGCTTCCAGGCGAACGATCGTCCCCCACGAGTTTGTCG
Source organism: uncultured Acidimicrobiaceae bacterium (assembly GCA_964497005.1). Taxonomy (GTDB): domain Bacteria; phylum Actinomycetota; class Acidimicrobiia; order Acidimicrobiales; family Palsa-688; genus DASUWA01. Next base: position 5,776 of record CAZCCS010000108.1, read on the forward strand.
ACATGGCCACGTTCCACACCACCCGGATCGGGACCATGAACATGCAGGTGCGCATCGGCGGCGATATGGCACTTCTGCGCGGCGTGGCCAAAGCTGTTTTGGAGGCGGCCGAAAAGGATCCCACGATGCTCGACGGGGAGTTCATCGAGCACTCGACCCACGGCTTCGACGACTACCGCGCCCTGGTGACGGCTACTCCTTGGTCCACCCTGGTGGAGGCCTCGGGCATCACCGAGCCGGATATCCGCAAGCTTGCAGACTCGTACATGGCGTCGAAACGGGCGGTCATCGCCTGGTGCCTGGGCGTCACCCAGCACGAACACGGCGTCGACACCGTCCGAGAGATCATCAACCTGCTGCTCCTTCGAGGCAATATCGGCCGGGAGGGAGCGGGCCCTTGCCCGGTCCGTGGCCACAGCAACGTGCAAGGCAACCGCACCTGCGGTATCGACCACCATCCGAGCGACGCATTCCTCGACCGGCTCGGAGAGGTGTGCGGCTTCGAGCCACCACGCCAACCCGGAATCAGCCTCGTCCCGACGATCGAGGCGATGCACCGCGGGGACGTCAAGGTCTTCGTGGCCTTGGGCGGAAACTTCGCCCTAGCCACTCCGGATCTTCAGTACTCCTTCGAGGCCCTTCGCAACTGCGAGCTGACCGTGCAGGTGAGCACCAAACTCAACCGGAGCCACATCGTGCACGGCCACAGGGCACTCATCCTGCCTTGTCTGGGCCGCACCGAGAGAGACCTCCAAGCCAGCGGCGAGCAGGGCGTCACCGTCGAGGACGCCATGTCGATGGTCCATATCTCCTACGGGATGAAAGAGCCTGTTTCGCCATATCTGCGGTCGGAGTCCGCCATCATCGCCGGCATGGCCAAGGCCACGCTGCCTGAGAGCCCAACCCCCTGGCAGGACTACACGGACGATTACGACCGAGTCCGTGACGTCATGGCCCAGGTCCTGGTCGGGTTCGAGGACTTCAACCGGCGAGCTCGCCATCCCCACGGCTTCCGCATCGCCCAACCGGCCCGGGACCGGATCTTCGAGACCCCGTCCACGCGGGCGGAGTTCTCCGCGGCTGCGCTTCCAGACGATGTCGATCCGGGCCGTGGCCGTCTGATGTTGGCGACGATCCGCTCCCATGATCAGTTCAACACGAGCATTTACTCCAACGACGACCGTTACCGAGGCCTGCAGGGCCTGCGGACGGTGATCTTCATGAACGACAACGACATGCGCGACCGAGGCCTTCAGGAGTTCGATCTCATCGACGTGAAGAGCTTCTCGAAGGACGGCACAGAACGCATCGTCTATGGCTATCGGGCTGTCCGCTACGAAATCCCTCCGGGTTCCGCAGCGGGCTACATGCCGGAGCTCAACGTCCTCTGCGGAATCGCCGACTTCAGCACCCAAAGCGAGCAGCCGGTGACGAAGCATCTCGTTGTCGAGGTAACACCATCGGGCTCTCCGGCCACCGTCCCATGACCCTTCTCGGCGTGACCACCGTTACGTTTCCTACGTCGGCGTTCGTGCCAATCGCAGTGGGGTTCTTTGGTCTCGGAACCGGTTATCTGATCTACGGACCCGAAGAGCTGTTCAGACTGCCGGCCCGCAACCGGCCGGTCGATATCACGACCGGGATCTGGGGGATCTGGATGCCAGGCTTCATGCAGTTCCTCACCGGCGTGTATCTCTGGGTCGGCCTCGTCTGGTTTCACACTTTCACCGCGCCTCCGTTGTACATGGCGGCGCTAGCCTTCACAGCCTACGGAGTGCACTGGTTCGCTCTAGGGCTAGCCAGATGGCTAGGCGGCGACCCTCGCCCGAACGAGTTCATGGCGATCGCCTTCACATTGATCTCCGTGCTCGGGATCATCGTCTTCTTCAGAGCGTCTGACTGGCCCGTCGGCCTCGTCTTCGTCGGCCTCACATGTGTCTACGTCAGCGAATTCGTAGCCACAATGTTCGCCATCCTTCCGGGACCGGGCGGCCAGGCCACCGCCATCAACGCGTTCGGCGAGCGCGCACTCGGATTCTTCAGGATTCTCACCGGAACCTGGCTCATGTACATCACCTTCGCTGTCACCCTCGACGCCGCCAGCGGAATGCACCTTCCCACTTAGAGCAAGATCGGTTGGCGGTCGCGTTAGGGCTGTCCGCCGAGAACGAGGCGGGCGGCGCTGATGTCTTCGCGTCCGTGCCCCGCGTCCACGGCGAAATGCCACTGGGGGGACAGCGCCGAGAGCAGCGGTAGGTCATCTCCGTGAGAGGCCTGATCGCCAAATCGACATCCTTGAGCGCCCACTGCAGGGGGAACTCCGCAGCGAAGTCGCCCGCGTCCATCTTGTGGAGCTTGGCGTCTGCGATCGGTGCGTCTAAGGGGCAGCCCTCGATGACGTCCTCGAGCTGACCGTAACCTATGCCCAGACGATCTGCTGGCTCCAAGGCCTCGGCGACTCCCTCAATGAGGATCGACATGTAGGCGTTGACGACCAGCTTCACTGTGAGTGAAGCCTCGGGGTGAGTGTGGAGCTGCCAAGCAAACCCACTCGCCCAGGAGGCTTCTGTTGCACCGTAACGCTCGTCTGACCCCGGCTGGTCGATTGCGGTTATGCCAGCGGATCGAGGCCGGTTGGCCGGTCGCTCACGCGGCCGAATCGATGGGGGTGTCCCGGGACCGGGCTCCGTACGCGCCGTCCGCCTAGAGTCTGCTGTTGTTCCGGGTTGTGGGAACGGGACCGCAGGAGAGAAGGGGGACTGGTTGCGCCGCTTGGGATGGCGTTTGGGGATCATCGCAACTTTGGTTGGATTCGGCCTGTTTCTGTGCGATCCAGTGTCGCATGGGGTTGCAGCGGATGCGATCTCGCCGCCGGCTGCGGTGGCGACAGAGTCGGAACCTCCGTTGCCTGCGAACGCCGATTTATCGGCAGCGCGGTACCTCCAGCCGGTCGCGTGCTCAGCGGCGGCTGCCTGTGTGGCGGCTGGAGCTTATTTTGACCAGTCGGG
>CAZCCS010000109.1:0-5801 GCA_964497005.1 uncultured Acidimicrobiaceae bacterium
CAGGTTGGCCCCGAAGGATGCGCTCTCCTCGCCCCTGGTCGAGACCGGGACGCCGGCGATCAGCGGCTTGTCCGGAAGAGCATCCTTCGCTTCGAGCCAGCGTCGGACCGCGCCGGCGCACACCGCAAGGATCACGTCGTTGACCGTGGTGTGATGGGCGTCCTTGACCGCCCTCACATCGGCGAGCGACACCTCCGTAAACGCCAACCGCCGGTGCGGCGTGATCGCCTTGTTGAACGGAGTGGGCGGCGCGGTGAACGGGGTCGCCATCGAGGGCGTGTCGGGACGGCGCCGGCGTCTCGCCAGCTCCAACGCGCCTCGAGCGGTCCGGGCCACCGTGGCAGGGAGCAGCAGAGGCTGGCGGACCCGGTCGATCACAGCCCTGCCGAACAGCTCCAGGTCCCCAGGCACGTGCTCGGACCGGGGCGCGACCGGCTCCGTCTCCTCTACCGGGTTGGGCTCCAGGTCGAATATGTGCATCATCAGGTTGGCCCCGGAGGCGCCATCGATGGTGGCGTGGTGCATCTTGGCGACGAGCCCCACATAACCGTGCTCGAGGCCCTCGACGAACCACATTTCCCACAGCGGCCGATCATGGGCGAGCGGGACGCTGGCGATGTCGCCGGCCAGCTCGGCGAGCTCCTTCGGGCCTCCCGGACTCGGGCAGCCGACCCGGTGGATGTGGGCCTCCAGATCGAAGTCGGGATCCTCGACCCACACCGGGTGGGAGATCCGGAACGGGACGTCAACCACCTTGCGGGTGAAGGCAGGAGAACGTTCCAGGCGGTTCCCCATGAACGCTCGCATCTTCTCGAACGAGTAGCCGCCCGGCATGGTCGATGGGTCGAACACCAACACGCCCATGATCTGCAGCTGGTTTCTCGGCGTCTCGAGGTACAGGAAGGTGGCGTCGAGGCCGCTCAGGCGATCCATCGGGATCACTTCGCCAGCGGGATGCTCTCCACCTGCCAGGCGACCAGCTACAGTGCTACTACGCTGTAGTGAATGTAGTAGGAGGTTCAGGATGGCGAAAGGCCAACCGTTCAGCGTTCGCCTGCAAGAGGAAACTGAGAGGCTCGTTGAGGCCGAAGCTCGAAGGACTCGACGGACTAAAAGTGCCGTTGTCGAAGCCTTCACCGAGGAGACCGCCCGCACTCGACGCTTTCCGGGCATCGCCTTCCGTGGAGACGACGCGCAACGGCGGGCGTGGGTGATCGGTACCGGTCTCGATGTCTGGGAACTGGTCCACATGTTGGAGGACTTTGGGTCGCCGGAGGCGCTTGTGGCCGACATGCAAGTGTCGCCGTCGCAAGTGCGCCTCGCCACCGCCTACCAAGACGCCTATCCGGACGAGATCGCCGAGGCGATTGCCGAGAACAAGCGCCCGATCACCGACGTCGCTGTGTTGTTCCCCTTCATTGCGCCAGCGAACGGCTAGGCGTGCGTCTGATCCTCGACGCCAATCTGTCACCCCAGCGGATCGGCTCGGTCCTGGAGAAGGAAGGCCACGACGTGGTGAGCCTCGCGTCGGACGCCGCGCTCGGTGCAATGGATGATCCACAGGTACTTCAGTTGGCGGCCGAGCAGCAGCGAATCCTCGTGACACGCAACTCGCGCGATTTCGCCCCCCGCCTGCGGCAGTGGAGCGAGGAAGGCCGCCACCACGCTGGCTGCATCCTGATCTGGACGCTTGCTCACCACGAGTTCGGGGCGATCATCGTCGGAGTCACACGACTGTTGAGCGAACTTCCCGACCCAGAGCAGTGGCGAGACCTGTCGATCGCCCTATGAGTGCGACGATGATCCAGGCGACAAACACTAACTTCGTGTTACACTGAATTCGTGCGATTGCGCAATGTGACGATCACCCTCGACGATGAAACCGCACGCTGGGCACGCGTGGAGGCCGCTCGTCGCGAAATGAGTGTCTCCCGGTTCGTCGGGCATGTCCTGCGCCAGTCGATGGTCGAACAGGACTCCTACGACTCCGCGAGGTCGTCCTACCAGTCCCGCGGGCCCGCCAAACTGAAGCGCGGAGGCCGCTATCCCCGCCGCGAAGAGACGCACGAGCGTGCCCGTATTCGTTGATACGAATGTACTCGTTTACGCCAGGGATAGCTCAGAGCCGTCCAAGCAAGCTCGCGCAATGGACTGGATGGAAGCGCTGTGGCAGGAACAAGCGGGCCGGCTGAGCATCCAGGTGCTCCATGAGTTCTACGTGACCGTGACGCAAAAACTCTCGCCCGGGCTTCCCACCGCGGACGCCCGCCTGGACGTACGAGACCTTGCGGCTTGGCATCCCGTGTCCCTGGACATGTCGCTGATTGAAGCTGCGTGGTCGGTACAGGATCGTCACTCCATCTCTTTTTGGGATGCGCTAATCGTTTCCGCAGCGGAGCGAGCCGCGTGCGAGACCCTGCTCAGCGAGGATCTGCAAGACGGCCACGAGTTCGGTCTCACTACGGTTGTGAACCCCTTTCTCCACCGACCCGAGGACGTCGTGCTCTGAGTTAGCCTCGGGCTGATGGCAGCAGCATCTTCAACGCCGAAAGCTGAGCGATTCGCCGGCGAGATGAGATCCGCCGGACATCCCGTGAGCGAGTGGTCGAACGGCCCCGGCGACACGTACGCCCCGCACAATCATGAGCTGTCCCCAGGCGACCGGATGGACCTCGAACCCGGCGTCGTGCACGGGGCCACCGTCGGGCCCGCGGGCGTCCGCTGCGTGGAGGCTCACGTCTCGTGAACGTCACCGGAACGGGAGTTTGGAGCTCCGGCCTCCGTTACGGCGACGCCGCCGAGGCGTCCGACGCGGCGACGGAGCTCGAAGAGCTGGGCTACACCGCCTTGTGGATCCCCGACGTCGGGGGCGACCTGTTCGTCGCGGTCGAGCGGCTGCTTGAATCGACAAAGACGGCCGTCGTCGCCACCGGCATCCTCAACCTCTGGATGCACTCCGCGGCCGACACCGCCGAATTCCACGCGCGGGCGACCGATCAACACGGCGACCGCTTTCTGGTCGGGATCGGGGTCAGCCACCAGCCCCTGATCGACTCGAAGGAGCCCGGCCGGTATCGCCAACCCCTATCCACGATGGCCGCATACCTCGACCTCCTCGACTCTGCCCCGATCCCCCTCGACCCTGACCATCGCGTCCTCGCCGCACTCGGCCCTCGCATGCTGCAACTCGCCCGTGACCGCACTGCCGGCACCCACCCGTACAACGTGACACCCGAACACACCGCTATCGCCCGCGAAGCAGTCGGCGCCGGCAAGCTGGTACTTCCGGAGCAGGCGGTGGCCCTCACCACCGACCCCGACACCGCCAGACTGCGCGGCCGCGCCCACCTTGCCATCTATCTCGGCTTGCCCAACTACACGAACAACATGCGCCGCCTCGGGTTCGGCGACGACGACTTCGCCGGCGGCGGCAGCGACCGGCTCATCGACGCGCTGATCGCATGGGGCGACGAGGACACGATCGCACGTCGGGTCATTGAACACCGAGATGCCGGCGCCGACCACGTCTGCGTTCAGGTGTTGAGCGACGAAGGAATGTTCCCCCGCAGCGACTGGCGCGCCCTCGCGCCGGCGCTCACTTCAATCTGGTAGCAGACCACTTCACCCCACTACGGCAGTGGGGCCGTGGCGATCCCCAACGTTCTGGCGGACACGAGAAGGCTTTGGTCGCTGGCCGCGAGCACCATCTCGGGATCATTTACCAGGCGGGCTGAAGCCAGGTGAACGGCGTCATAGCCGCGGAGGCTCAATCGTTCGGCCAGTGCTCCAGCGTCGCGGACGACTCCTTCGGTGACCTCGATCAGGTCAAGTTGGTCGTGCAGAGTCTCGAACTGCTCGACAGCGTCTCGCAGCCCTCGGTCGCCGATGCGGTTCATGCGTCGTGCCATGGCTAGAGCCGCGCGTCCCTCGGCATAGATCAAACGCGATGACACCACGCGGTCTGCCTCATCCCAGAATCGAGAGGCGACTGTGCTCGATGGTTCCTCGATGACGATGGGCACGATGGCCGACGTATCGAAGTACACAATCAACGGCGCTGCTCACCAACGAGGTCACTGACGCTCCCCCGACTTTTCACCCGTCGAGCGGGTCGCGTCCGACTGGGGTGTGATGCCGGAGCAATCAACCCCTCTGCGACAGCCCGGTCGAAGGCCCGGCCACCGGCAATCGGTACGATCCGAGCGAATGCGGTGCCTCGGTCCGTCACGATCACCTCGTCGCCCTCGCGAACTCTGGCTAGGTAGTCGCTCAGTTTCCCGCGCAGCTCTCTTATACCGACCTCCACGGGGTTAAGTGTACACGATCCCTCATGCTTTGTGCACACCTTCCCTCTGCAATAGCACTAGGTGATGAACGGGCCGGTGCCGACGATCGGTGCGTTCAGATGCTGGCCGCCCGTGGAACCTTCGAAATCGAAGTTGCCGAAGGCTGCTACACCCGACGCGAGCCGGCCACGACCAAGTGAAACCTTCATGATGTGCCCCTCTCCCCCTTGGTGCTACTCCCCCAAGCGCGACCGCCGATATCAACTTGGGAGACGAGGGACGATCACCAGATTCCGAAGGTGGAAACGATTCTGCTCAGCTCCGGGCTGTCGCCGCTGAGGGTGATGATATAGAGGATGTCGTTGCCGCCGAGGACGTACTGAACCTCGTGGATTGTGATTGAGCGGCCTGAATCAGTTTGGAGCGGAACGTCGAGCGATTCCTTCAGCGCCTTGTGTCCCGCCAAAGTGGTGGTCTGTGAGCTCGTGACCGTCGCCCCTAACTTGCCGTACTCCTGGCTCATCTGGCCGGCGATGTCTCCTAGATCGTTGTCGCTGTATCCGACGGCGGCGTGAGCGATGACATTCATATTGGGGGCGAAACCGTCGGTGGCCGTTGGATCTACCGCCATGAACTTCATTCCTTTGGCGGCGAGGCTGGAGAAATCCGGGAGTACCGCTCGAAGGTTCGGGTTGGTCTGTTCGACTTCTTTGAGAGCCGCTGCGGCTCCGGGGCTAGCGGGGTCGATCTGCTTCCATGTAGACGGGACCGCGATCGTGAAGTGGTAGGTCTGGTCCGAGAAGGATTGATAGCCCGCTGGCGTAGAGCTGGAGTTTCCGTTGGGAAGGGCCCGGTCGGTGGTCGATGTCGGGGGGTTGTGCCCGAGGAACGTAGGAATGGCTATTGCGAGTAGCACCAGGCACGCGGCTCCGATCCCGACGAAGAGCCACGGGCTCTTCTTCCTGCGGGGAATCGGGTATGAGGGAGGCGGCCCCATCGGGTAGTACCACGATCCCTGCTGCGCCGGCTCCATCGGGGGCTGCCACGACCCCTGCGCCGGCTCCATCGGGGGCTGCCACGACCCCTGCGCCGGCTGCCACGGCGCTTCTTGCTGCGATGCCCCTGGTGGGGGCTGCCACCCTTGCTGCACCTGCCCCATCGGCGCCTGCCGCGAGCCTTGCTGTGGTGGCCACCACTCGATTTCCCGGGGGGAAGCGGGCGCATCCGTCGACGCTTCCCAGGTATCCCATCCAGGACGCTCCTGTCCCATAGGAGTCTCGTTGCTCATCCTTTTTGCCCCTTTCGCTCCGCCAATCCAAACGCTATACGGCGCCGGACGCCCTATCGAGAAGTTCAACCTCCGGGTCTACACATCGGTCGACCACTGAGGAGACTGAAGCGAAGGACGCTCGGTCGACTCCATGTCGTCTCGACCCATCCCGGAAGTAGGTTGGTGGCATGCGCACCGTCGTTCTCGGACCTCCACCGGCCGAGCTCGAACGGATTATCGCCCAA
>CAZCCS010000109.1:5811-8498 GCA_964497005.1 uncultured Acidimicrobiaceae bacterium
CGCGCTGGGCCTCGACACATACGACGAGGTCTGGGAGGGCGACTACCACATGGCGCCAGCGCCAAGCATCAGGCACGGGATCATCCAGCACCAGGTCGTCGTCTTGCTAAGCCTTCCTGCGAGCCGAGGCGGCCTTCTCGGAACCGGACCGTTCAACCTTGGGACCCCCGATGATTTCCGCGTGCCAGACCACGGCTGGTTACGCACCGAGTCATCAGGTGCCTGGGCTCCCACGGCAGCGCTCGTGGTCGAGATCGAGTCACCCGACGACGAGACTTGGCAAAAGCTTCCCTTCTACGCCAGCCACAGCGTCGACGAAGTCCTCATCGTTTCGGCCGAGACTCAATCGATCACCTGGCTCGCGCTCGAGGGCAGCGACTACGTCGAAGTCGACAGAAGCCGCCTGATCGACTCCGGACCAATCGAGCTGGCCGAGGCGATCGAGTGGCCACCCTGATCGATCCATGGGCACGACAGATGGCCTGGACGGTATGAAGGGGCCGGCAGCCGACAGGCCGGTCTCGTTTTCGTCGAAGACGAACGGACCGGCCGGGCGATGCCGGCGCCTTCATACCGCACGGACCGGCCTGTCGATGCTCGGCGGCTGCGTATCGCCTGATCAACGCCCCTACACCGGTTGAGGCACTGCCCCCTGGATGACCTCGATGATCCGGTCGCCGACCAGCTCGTCGTGCTCGAGAAGGTCGTCCCTGAGCGCTTCAACGATGTGCCGATTGGTCTCGAGCAACTTGGTCACTTCGGCACGTGCGTCGTCGAGGACCTTGGCCACGGCCGCACGGCCTTCGTCCATCGAAAGCACCTTGCCGGGGAGGTTGGCCATCCCGGCCTGGACCGCCTCGTAGGAGACGAGGGTGTCGCCCATGCCCATGCTGCCCACCATGGTGGCCGCGAGTGTCGTGGCGTACTTCAGGTCGCCGGCGACGCCTGAGCTTCGTTCGCCGAAGAAGAGTTGCTCCGCCACGAGACCCCCGAGGGAGATCTGGACGAGCGAGTGCAGTTCGGACTCGGTCTGGGTGAAGCGCTCCTCAAGATCGGAGTGGGCGAGAAGCCCGAGGGCGGCGCTGCGTTTGATGATGGACAGCACTTCGAGCTTGCGGGACTTGCCGACGAGGTAAGCGACCGTTGCGTGCCCGGCCTCGTGGGTGGCGATGGTGCGCCGCTCCGCCTCGGTGTACTCCACCGGTTGGGCGAGGCCGATCTCCTCGGTCATCTTCGCCTTTTGAAGGTCGTCCCAGGACATCTCCGAGGCACCACGCCGAAGAGCCCACACCAGCGCCTCGTCGAGCAGGTGCACCAGCATGGCCGGGCTGTAGCCGAAGGTCGATGCGGCGAGCTGATCGGTGCGGTCCTCGACGTCGGCGTCGTGGCTGCGCCGGGCAAGCTCATGGTCGAGGATCTCCTTGCGACCGGCCCGGCTTGGGAGATCGAAGGTGAGAGTCCGGTCGAACCGGCCGGGACGGAGCAGCGCCGGATCGAGATCGCTGGCGCGGTTGGTGGCACCGATCACGAGAATGTTGGCGGGTGGCATCACCGGCTTGCGGAGCGCTCTCTCCGGCGGCAGCAATGCATTGATCAACTCGATCATTCCTGACGTCCAACGCACGCGAAGGGGCGGCTGATCGAAGGATTGGAGCTGGATGAGCAACTCGTTGACGACCCCGGCGATTCCCTCGCGGCCGCCTCCCGTCCCCATGCCCTGGCGGCTCGCGCCAATAGCATCTATCTCCTCGATGAAGCCGATCGCACCCCCCTCGCGGCGGGCCGCCTCTCTGAGTGTCGAGAAGAAAGAGCGAATCTTGCGGTTGGTCTGCCCATAGAACATCGACTGGAAGGCCGAAGAGGACACGAAATAGAAAGGCACGCCGGCTTCGCGTGCCAACGCCTTGGCCAGGTGGGTCTTCCCCGTTCCGGGAGGCCCTTCGAAGAGGATTCCCTTTCTGGGTGTCCCGCCCATCTCGGTGCGGAACGTTGCGTGCGCCAGGAAGAGGTTGAGTGTCCGGACCGCCTCCTCCACGACGACAGGGATGCCTTTGACGTCATCCAGGGTTACGTCGAGTTCCTCGGGGCGATAGCGGACGTGGGGCGAACGGCCCGCCGCGAGGAAGGGGACCACCATGACCGCGGCCACCAGCACCAGGATTGCGAGCAGCGGCAGAAGTTGCGTCTCGGTGCGGGTGAGGTGGGGCTTTCCGACCAGGTGCCCGACCACGACGGAGGCCCACAGCCAACCCCCGACGATCAGACCTATGAGGACGATTTTCTCCAGCCGGCGGCGACGAGACGTCTCACGAGCGATCCCGACGTCCGCGACATTGACGGGAAGGACCCTCTCGTCGCGCAGCTGGTCAACGTTCATGAAGTCATCGCCCTCCTCCGGCCCCACCATCGTGCCAGGCCAGAAGCTCCTATGGGCGACGATCCCCATATTTGGCACATCGGCAGCTCAGGGCCGATTCTTGACGTTTTTGATACATCAGACGTCGCAGCCGTCCCCGTCGCTGGGTGCTCCGAAGTTGTCCGCGTCGCCGTCACCACCGCCATTCTGGGGAATGGTGCACCGGGTGGTTGGCGGCGCCGCCGTCGTGGGTGGCGCCGGCCGAGTGGTCGGCGGCGGCGGGGGCGACGTGATGACCGGTGCCGGCCTGGTAGTCGGGGCCGGCGTTGGC
>CAZCCS010000110.1:0-8498 GCA_964497005.1 uncultured Acidimicrobiaceae bacterium
ACGTGAGCCCAGAAGACGCAGCCGTTCCTGCGGAAGACCGGTCGTCGGGACCCGAGGAATGGGGCACGCCCGACGAGGAGGTCACCACGGTCGTGGACGTCGCCTGCGCTGTCGACCAGAAGTACGACTCGCTTCTCGCCCATTCGAGCCAGTCCGACAACATCTTCTTCCTGCGCATGGGTCGTGAGGCCTTCGGTGAGGTAATGACCCGGGAGGCGTTCGTGAGGGTGATCGACCGAACCAGTGCACCTGTTCCGGAGGAAGACCTCTTCGCCGGGCTTCGTTGACGTCTCGGCCGCGGTGCGCGCAGTAGTACAGAGGGTGACGTCCGCGTCGGTCGTCGTATCAGGCGAGGTCGTCGGCTCGATCGGGCGTGGTCTTTGTGTGCTGGTCGGGGTCACCAAAGGCGACGACCATGCCGTGGCGGACAAGCTGGCCTCGAAGCTCTGGAACCTTCGGATCTTCGAGGACGACCGGGGGCTGATGAACCTGTCCTCCGCTGAGCTGGGTCTTCCCATCCTGGTGGTGAGCCAGTTCACCCTTTACGCGGACACGAACAGGGGAAGGCGACCTTCATTCGTCGCAGCCGCCCCTCCCGAGCAAGCCGAGCCGCTCGTATCGCGCGTCGTCGACTCGCTTCGCTCCTTGGGGGCAGAGGTAGCCACCGGAAGCTTCCGTGCTGAGATGGCCGTCTATTTGGTCAACGACGGACCCGTCACTTTGATCCTCGAGACCTGACCAGACACCCCAGAAACCAGTTTGACCCGGGCCGCGCCCGACGGGCAACCTCGGGTCGTGGGAACCTTTGCCGAAGATGTCCGGGTTGAGCCGCTCGGCGATGGAAGGTACGGGGCCAGCCTCGACCACACCTGGGATCTCGTCCCGCTTCCTCAGGGAGGTCTTATCGCTTCGTTCGCGCTGAGGGCAGCCGGAATGGAGGTGCCCGACCCGTCCCAGCTGCTCCGCACGTGCACAACGGTGTTTGCCGGTCAGGTCTCCGCCGGGGATCTCGAGATCGAAGTGGCCGTGCTGCGGAAAGGCCGCACCGCGACACAAGTCTGCTCAACGGTACGGAACGAAGGCGCGGCGGCCGGAGCGACCGTGCTGGCCGTGTTCGGCGGCAACCGACCGGGGCCAACCTTTGTCGATGTCGAGGCTCCAAAAGTCGCTCCGCCGCTCGAGTGCCCTTCTTACCGAGACCCCCCGCCTCCAGGGGCTGAGACCTTCGGGCCGACGCCGTTCTGGCAGAGAGTCGAAGGTCGCGCCGCGCTCGGCCACGCACCATGGGAGGACTTCGAGCCCGAGACGTCGGACGTCGCGACCTGGCTCAGGTTCGACGATCCGCCTCTGCTGTCAGACGGCTCACTTGACCCGCTGGGCGTGCTCACCCTCGCCGACCGCATGCCCGGATCCGTCGGGGAGAAGATCGGTTCCAAGGGACCACAGTGGTTCGCTCCCAGCGCCGACCTGACCTTCCACGCCTTCGCGCCCCTCCGCACGGAATGGCTTCTCGCTCACGACCGGGCCCGCTGGGCTGGCGACGGGTGGGCGTCCGGTGAAAGCACTCTCTGGGACGAGGACGGCCAGCTGGTCGGTTACGCCACCCAGATGATGCTGTTCACCTACACCGCCGTATAGCTTCGGCATTAGTGGACTCGAGCGAAATCGAGCGGATCCGGCGCGAGGTGGTGGCGCCGGCAATCTACCCACGGCGAATGCCGATGGAAGTATCCGCACACCACCTCCATTCGGAGCCCGTCAGCCCCGGCGATGCCCTCCGCCGAACCTTCGAGCCGTTCAAGGTGGGTGAGGAGTGGGGCGGGATGTGGGACACCACCTGGTTCCGTTTTCGCGCTCATATACCGGCCGGCTGGGCTGACCCGGTTGCCGTAGTACACCTCGGCGGCAGCGACATCGTCGGCTTCAGCGCCGAGGGACTCGTTCACGACGATGCCGGCACGCCGTTCCAAGGCCTGCATCACCGTCACCGAGAGGTGGCGCTCGGGGCCAGCGCGGCGGGTGCTGAGGTGGTGTTCTACGTCGAGGCCGCCGCCAACCCGGTACCGCGTTGGGACCTTCAGGACTGGTCCGAGCTCCGCCCCGAGTACGACGGAGCTCCGCTCTACGTACTGCAGCAAGCCGACATCGTCGATCCCGACCGAAAGGCTGAGGGTCTATACATCGACATGGGTGTGCTCCTTCATCTCGCCGCTGCCAATACCACTTCTCCCGAAAGACGTGACGAGATACTTCGCGCGCTGTCGCGGGCCTGCTCATCACTCGATCCGGACGACGTCGCCGGAACGGTGGGTGTCTCGCGGGACTCGTTAGGACCGGCGCTCGCGCGGTCCTCGTCGTGCTCGCATCGCATCGTTGCCGTCGGTCACGCCCACATCGACTCGGCTTGGCTTTGGCCGGTGAGGGAGACCAGGCGCAAGTGCGCCCGCACTTTCACCAACCAGCTGAGGCTCCTCGAGCGGTACCCCGACCATCATTTCGTTTGCAGCCAGGCGGCCCAGTACGAGTGGATGAAGGAGGGCTATCCCGGCATTTACCAGCAGATAAAGGAACGGGTAGCGGAGGGTCGATGGGAGCCCGTCGGCGGCATGTGGGTGGAGCCCGACTCCAATATTCCTTCGGGGGAGTCGCTCGTTCGCCAGCTCATCTTTGGAAAGCGCTTCTTCATCGACGAATTCGGCATAGATAGCCACGAGCTTTGGATCCCCGACGTGTTCGGGTACAGCGCCGCATTGCCCCAGATAGCGACCCAGGCGGGCGTCTCGTCGATCATCACCCAGAAGATGAGCTGGAACGACACCAACCAGTTCCCCCATTCCACCTTCTGGTGGGAGGGTCACGACGGCTCCCGGTTGATCGCACACTTCCCGCCGGCGAACACCTACAACGGGGAATTCACCATCCGGGAGTTGATCGCCAGCCGCGACAACAACAAGGACCGTGACCGTTCAGACACCAGCCTCTATCCGTTCGGGTTCGGTGACGGCGGGGGCGGTCCTACCGCGGCAATGCTCGAGCGAGCATCCCGCGCCCGGGATCTGGACGGGCTCCCGAGGGCGGAGGTGGGCAGCGCCGCCGGCTTCCTCGAGGCGATCGATACCTCGCGGCTGGCCACGTGGGTGGGGGAGCTGTATCTGGAGTTCCACCGGGGAACCTTCACGACCCACGCTGACGTGAAGTTTGCGAACAGGCGAGGCGAAGAGGCTCTTCGCGCTGCTGAGATCTGGTCGGTGGCGGCCGGGCTCAACCGGGCTGCCGAATTGGAGCGAGCGTGGAAGCTGCTCCTGTTCAACCAATTCCACGACATCATTCCGGGGTCGAGCATCTCCTGGGTGTACCAGGACGCCGCCGCGGACTACGCCGAGTTGATGCGCGTCGCGACGGCCACCATCGCCGACGCCCAGCAGCAAATCGCACGACCGGACGAAACCGGATGGGCCGTCTTCAACCCGTCGTCGTATGACCGGTTGGAGATCGTCGCCTGCGATGGCCGGCCGGCTGTAGCCCGGGTTCCAGGATGTGGCTGGGGCGGTGTTGTTCCGATCCCCGCGGGCGAAGTCGACACCGAACTCGCATCGAATGGACTTGGAACCGCGCGAGCGGGCGACGGATGGATGGAAAACGACCACCTCCGCGTGACCTGGGACACAAATGGTCTCCTCACCTCGGTGTGGGACCGACTAGCCGAGCGCGAGGTTCTGGCGGACGGCGAACGCGGCAACGTCTTCCAGATACACGATGACCACCCCAAGTCCTTCGACGCGTGGGAAGTGGATCGCAGTTACCTGGAATCGAAGCGAGACATCATCGACGCCGAATCCGTGGAAGTGATTGACTTCGGTCCGCTTCGGGCCGCGGTGCGGGTCGTGAGGACTTTCGGCAATTCACGGGTCTCGCAGGTGATGAGCCTGTCCGCCGGCGCACGCCGCTTGGAGTTCCGCACGGAGGTGGACTGGCACGAAAGCCATCGATTTCTGAAGGTCGCATTCCCTGTGGAGGTGCGCTCGGCCCGCGCGACCTACGAGATCCAGCACGGCCACGTCGAACGACCGACCGTCGAGAACACCAGCTGGGATGAAGCCCGCTTCGAGGTCTGCGCTCACCGCTGGGCCGACTTGAGCGAACCCGGTTACGGCGTGGCGCTGATCAACGACTGCAAGTACGGCTACGACATCCGTGGCAACGTGATCCGCCTCTCACTGCTTCGCGCTCCGGGCTACCCCGACCCGCGGGCCGACCGCGGGCGACACAGTTTCGGGTACGCGCTCTTTCCACACGCCGGCGATTTCCGCGACGCAGGGGTGGTGGAGCAGGCCGAGGGGTTCAACCTCCCTCTGGAGGTGCGCAAAGGGTCGATTGATGGCGAAGGGTCGATTGATGGCGAAGGCAGGCTGGTGGAGATCGACCGCCGCGGGGTGAGCGTCGAGGCGGTCAAGTGGGCCGACGACGGTGACGGCGTCATCGTGCGCCTCTGCGAGGTCTTCGGTTCGCGGGGCCCGGTGCGGGTCAAGCTGAATGTGCCCCACGGCTCTGTCTGGCGGACTGACCTGCTCGAGCGGAAAAAGGATCAGGTGGACGTGGGGGAGTCGTCGATGGTCAGCGCCGGCGGGGGCGCCGGCGGGGGAGGGGGCGGCGGTGCCGGTGGGGCGGTCAAGCTGTACCTGCGGCCCTTCGAACTGGTGACCCTACGGTTCGCGTCACCTGGCGGGCCGGCAGCAGTTTCGTAACACTCGCATCTTCGACTCACCCGAAATTGTTACGGAACTGCTCGCATAGCGCGATTTCGTCACAGGATCGCCGAGTTCGCGAATTCGGTTGTTACGTTAGTGCTGGGTGTGTCGACGTGGGCGAGTCGCCGGCGAACCAGCCGCGGACCTGCCGCGAACCAGCCGCCGATCTACGCCGGCGGCTGGTCCCGCAGCACCCCCATGGCGAAGTACTGCGCGGCGCCCCCGTACGCCTGCGCCAGCGCTGTGTGGACCCCGTCGACCTGGTGTTCGCCGGCGAGGCCGCGGACTTGAAGGGCGGCCTCTGCGAAGCGGACCATGCCCGACGCGCCGATCGCGTTGGTGGAAAGCACGCCACCGGAGGGATTCACCGGAAACGACCCCCCGAGGTCTGTTTCCCCGCTGTCCACCATCTTCCAGCCTTCGCCGGGGCCGGCGATGTCGTGGCCTTCGAGCCACATCGGCTCGTACCAGCTGAACGGTACGTAAAGCTCGGCCATGTCGATCTGGCTGCGCGGGTCGGTGATCCCCGCCTGGCGGTAGACGTCGTGGGCGCAATCGACCCCGGCCTGCGGACGGACCGGGTTGCGACCGGGGAACTGCCCCAACTCGCTTCGCACCGCGAGTGCGTGCACCCAGGCCGCGGGGCGCGGGGCCCTGCGAGCGCCGGCCTCGTTGGTCAGGACGACCGCGCACGCGCCGTCAGAGGACGGGCATGACTCCTGAAAGCGGATCGGATCCCAAAGCATCGGGGATTCCTTCACCTGCTCGAGCGTCAGGTCGGGCATCTTGAGGTGGGCGTAGGGGTTCTTGGCGGCGTTGCGGCGGTCTTTCAGCGCAACCATCCAACCGATGTACTCCGGAGCCCCGGACTGCTGGATGTAGGCCCGCATCCAGGGGGCGAACGCGCCGCCGGCGCCTATACCGCCGGACCGGCCGCCTGCGAGACCCCACTGCGCGTTGCCCTCGGACTGCTTCTCCCAGGACACCGCCAGAACCGTGTTGTGAATGCCGGTAATCACGTGGTGGGCGCCGACGACGAACGTCGAGCCACCGACGGAGCCGGCGGTGTGAACGCGGAGCAGCGGCTTCCCGGTGGCGCCGACCGCGTCGGCCAGGAACAGTTCCGGCATGACGATGCCCTCGAAAGCGTCCGGGGCCTTGCCGATCACGACAGCATCGACGTCCTTCATGCTCAGCTCGGCGTCGGCGAGGGCACGGTCGATCGCCTCGCGCAGCAGGCCGGCGATGGAGACGTCGTCGCGACGCTTCTTGAAGTGGGTTTGTCCGATCCCGACGACCGCGCAGCGTTCCCCCATCACTCACCCTCCAAGACGCATACCAGGTTCTGTTGCAACAGCGGGCCGCTCGTGGCGTGAGCCAACGCGCTCCGAGCCGACCCGTTCATGATCCGTGCGGCCGCCTCGACGATGCGCTCAAGTCCGACCGCCATCACGGGGTTGGCGGCGAGAGGCCCTCCCGAAGGGTTTATGTTGGCGCCGGCTTCGAGCCCGAGGGCGTTGCGAATCACGACCTCTTGCGGGCTGAACGTCGAGGAGACCTCCACGACGTCGAGCGGCCCCCCGTCGTACCCCGCCTTCCGGGCGGCCAGGGTCGTCGACGAAGAAGACGTGATGTCGCGCAGGCCCGGCAGGTGCGGTTCGATGCGGTGGTCTATCCCGGTGATCCATGCCGGCCGTTCGGACAGCTGGCGGGCTCGATCGCCGCGAGCGAGTACGACGGCCACCGCCCCGTCTGAGATGGGGGGAAGATCGTGCTTGCGCAGAGGAGGCCGAAAGTAGGGCTCTGCCAGCAGCTCATCGACGTCGTAGTCGCCCGACAGTTGGGCGTTGGGGTTGGACTTGGCGTTGCGGCGGCTGGCGGTCACCACCTCGGCGAAGTCCCTCTCGGTCGCCTTGCCCGAATCCAGAATGGCCCGCGCCTGGATCCCAGCGAGCGATACGGGGTCCAGCGCTAGGGGAGCGAGGTAGTAGGGATCGAGTTGCTGAGCCCAGACCTCCGACGGATTCGACGGCGACGACTTGCCCGAACCGAAGGCGAGCGCGATGTCGATGTCGCCCTCGAGAAGGCGCATCCACGCTTCGTACATGGCCCAGGCTCCGTCGGCTTCGACGTGAGACTCGGAGATCGGGGGCCACGCTCCGGCGGCTTCGAGGTTGGACACGAATGCAAACGGGCCGCCCGTGAGGTAGTCGCAGCTACCCGCACATGTGAAGTCGATCTCTCGTCGATCGATACCCGCCATGGAGATTGCTGCCGCGACCGTGGGAACGAGCAGTTGCACTTCGCTCTGGTCCGCGTCGCGGACAGAAGGCGCCTGCGCGTATCCGACTATGGCGATGTCTGAACCGGGCATTAGAAAAGGTGCTCCTTGAAGACTTCTTCGGAGGCGTCCGGCTCGCCGGTTGGCTCGAACGCGGACACCACCCCGATGATCCCGCCCCAACCGCGGTTGGAGATTCCTTCCGCAGTACGTTCCTCCCGTGGCCTCCACACCGCCTTGACCCGCAGCCCGGTCCGGATCTGTTCGTGTGGGATGCCGACTATGTCCTGACCTCCCATGGGCGTGTCGGCACCGTCGAGCAGCACGGACGCATAGACGAACGGCTCGGTGGCTTTCTGGCCGTAGTAAGCGACGGGTGTGATGATCGTGAAACCTGTAACCGTCCCGCTGTCGACGACCTCGACTTCGTCCTTGTCTCCGGTCGCTACAACACAGAGGGGGCAGTAGCCCTTTCCGGGAACGTAGACCCGACCGCAGTTAGGGCACTTGTGGCCGATGATCCTGCCTTCGAGCAGGTTGTCGACGAACCGGTTGAGGTTCGGTGTCAGCCGCTCGTGGTAGGTGAGGGATACCAGGTGTTCCATCACCAGGTTCTCCTTCGCCCCAGGGTCGGCGCCGGTCTTGGTGTCGCCGGTCTTGGTGTCGCTCATGATTTGGCTGGCTCCCAGGAGAGGTCGGTGATCAGCCCGTGAGGCTCAGGGTTGAAACGAGCGTTGACCCTCATGCCGGTGTGCATCACTTCGATGGAGCCGGCATCGACGGGCGACACCAGGGCGGTGTCCGCGCCGTCGGGCTTAACCAAGGCGAACGCGAAGGGTTGCTGAACCGGGTGCTTGGCGCTCGGCTGGTCGACCCAGGTCCACGCTTCGACTGTCCCCCCCGGACCGACGGGAACAAGCTCAGGGCCGAGGGCGTCACCGGTCTCCGGGTCATATTCGACGGGCGGAACCAGAACGCGGCCGTCCGAACCCTTGATCCCCAAGAGTTTCCCCTCCCGCAAGGCCAGCAAGAACGGCCCCATCACCGGCCCAAGGGTTCGGCTGTAGGGAAACTCGAGCTTCGTCTCAGTAGTTCTTAGCTCGGTCACTCTGAAATCAGAACACATTCTAGTTCTGGGGGCAAGGTAGCCCCGACGCTCACTAGGGTGTGGAACATGAAGCTCGGCTTGCAGCTCGGTTACTGGCAGGCACAACCTCCCGAGAACGCTTTGGAGCGTGTGATCGAGGCCGAACGGCTCGGCTTCGACATCGTCTTCACTGCCGAGGCGTGGGGCTCCGACGCGTTCAGTCCGTTGGCTTGGTGGGGCGCCTCGACATCACGGATTCGGCTAGGTACTTCGATTGTCCAGATATCGGCGCGCACGCCGACATCTACGGGAATGCACGCTTTGACCATCGACCACCTGTCGGGCGGGCGTTTCACCCTGGGATTGGGAACCAGCGTGCGCT